>JAJOJL010000167.1 GCA_021208645.1 Bacillus sp. (in: firmicutes)
TTTCGCAGCAAGGCTATGGACAGAAGCAAATTGCCAGTATGCTTAAGCTACATCCTTACGTCGTAAAGCTTGCAGGAAATCAAGGCAAACAATTTAAGGATGAAGAATTATTACACATGTTAGATGAATTGGCAAATATGGATTATAATATAAAAACTGGAAAAATAGATAAAGTATTGGCTGTTGAACTATTTTTTTCCAAAAGATCCAAAAATTCAATCGTTTTTTCGCTAACTATACAAAAAACAGCTGACTGCTACTGTTAGCTGTTTTTTGTTATGTAAATATTTCCAAATGAAGAGATGTAAAAAGGCATCCTTACGATGGAATGCCTCACTACAGTATTATGCAGATACTTCGTTCAAACGTTTTTGTAAGCTTGACTTTTGGCGATTAGCCGCGTTTTTATGGAGTAATCCTTTGTCAGCTGCTTTATCAATTTTTTTGGTTGCCACCAAGAATGCTTGTTTAGCACCTTCTACATCTTTATTGTCAGCTTTCGCGTTGAAAGTTTTAATTGCTGTACGAAGGTCAGATTTGACTGCAGCATTTTGAGCGCGACGCTTTTCGCTCGTTTGAACACGTTTGATAGCAGATTTAATGTTTGCCATCCGATTCACCTCCTTGATGCAACCGTAATAACGTTTTGTATTCCGTGCAACACTAAGGATTGTACCAAAATGGATTTTAAATTGCAATAGTAATTGTTCTACTTTAGGAAAACTTATTGTTAAAGGAACGTTTTTTTTACGAAAAAGATGTAAGAGGTGATAGGAACATGGGTAATGAACTGGATATGTCAAGCTACCAGGTAAGAACAGACATTGCATTAGAAGCTCATGAAATGCTGTTGGAGGAAGAGAATCAAAAAATTGAAGATGAGAAAGATCATAAATCTACAATTGATGGGGTGGTTGTAAAGGAGAGGGATATTGAAGGAGTCACCGTGACGAAAGTAGATATTTCAGAAGAAGCACAGGAACAGATTGGTAAGAAAGCAGGCCAATACTTAACCTTTGAGGCGCAGGGGATGCGAAAAAAAAGATACGGTATTGCAGCAAAAAGTGGAACGAGTTTTCGCAAAGGAATTTAATGAATTCCTCGGAGGCTTAGGTATTAAAGAAGGGGATCGTTGTTTAGTTGTGGGACTTGGAAACTGGAATGTGACTCCAGACGCTCTAGGTCCTCTGGTTGTTGAAAATTTATTAGTTACTAGTCACTTGTTTGAACTGCAACCGGAAAATGTTGGAGAAGGGTTCCGGCCTGTCAGCGCCATAACCCCTGGGGTAATGGGGATTACGGGGATAGAAACAAGTGACATCATTCATGGGGTGGTAGAGAAGGTGAAGCCCGATTTCATTATAGCGATTGATGCTTTAGCTTCCCGTTCCCTTGAACGTGTAAATTCCACTATTCAAATTTCTGATACTGGAATACACCCTGGTTCAGGTGTCGGAAATAAACGAAAGGAATTGTCTAAAGAAGTTCTAGGGATTCCAGTTATTGCTGTCGGTATTCCAACGGTGGTAGATGCGGTGTCCATTACTAGTGATACCATTGATTTTGTTCTCAAACATTTTGGACGTGAGGTAAGGGAACAGGATTCTCCAAAACGGAGGTTAGCTCCTGCTGGAATGACATTCGGTGAAAAACGTAAATTAACGGAGGATGACATGCCAGGAGCCCAGGAAAGGCAACAGTATATGGGGATTGTAGGTAGTCTTGAGGAAGAAGAAAAACGACAGCTTATCTCGGAAGTCCTTGGCCCACTTGGGTATAACTTAATGGTCACCCCAAAAGAAGTAGATGATTTCATTGAAGATATGGGTAACGTGTTGGCTCAAGGGTTGAATGCTGCCCTCCACGGCAGTGTGGACCAAGGGAACGTGGGAGCTTATACCCATTAAAGTGAGTCGATTCTTAAAAATCTCTTCTTGGAAAAAATTAAAATAATCCTAGCACCTAAGTCCATACTTAGGTGCTTTTCATTTTAATTTTAAAATATGGGTATCCCTTTTGCTCAGAATGAGATCCTTATTTAAGTATTGAAGTGTTGATGAGATCGTAGCAAACGAGACTCAGCGGGAAAAGCAACAGTTGAAGACCCCGCAGGGAAATATAGTGGCAATGGCTTCGCTCGTTGCACGTCAGCTTTGAGAAGAGCACTCAAAGCTGACATCAAAAACATGCAACGGCTACGCACATTGCTACGTCTACTGAAACGGCGAAAAACATGCCTTTTCAGTAGACTCCGAGGAGGCTGAGGCGTTGCCCGCGGAAAGCGAGTTCGAGAAGATCTCATCAACACGTCAAATTATTTTGAAGTTATAATGATTCTGAGCTAGTGGGATATTCGTTTTTAAAAATATACTTTGTTCTATTCCATCTTGTTCCGTCATACAAATGACAGTAGACGAGACTTACAGAAGTTGCAGAGAAAGGATGGACAAGTTATATGAGAAAACGCCCTATTCGGAGAAAAAAAACACAATCTCATTGGAATCGGACAAGCTTTAGTTTACGTAAAGGCATTTTCTCAGTCATTATGGGAGTTGTATTACTGTTTTTTTTCATTCCTATTTTAACTGCCTTTGGACCAAACGTGATAACATCAGCATCCATTAATGATGCAGGTAAAAATATTTCCAACGAAATGTTTGTAACAATGATGGGGATGGAAAATAAATACTTTTCTCAAGCTCTTCCAGAAGATTATGAACCTCCATCCATAACGGGAACATTGTTTGAGTTAGCCACAAGTATTAACCCTGAGGATCCCCGCAGTTTACTCGGGCGGGAGTTGCCTGGCTTTGCCCTCTTTGATGGTAGAATCATTATCGCTGGGGAAGGGGTAGATTACACGCAGATGCCAGTAGAGTCTGCACCTCCGATGGAAGTTCTCCTTGCAGAGAGGGAGGCGGCAAATGAACGGTTAGAAGAAATGGAAAAAATGCGGGAAGAAATGGCGGGACGGGAAAAATTAGAAAATGTTGTACACATTATGCACGCACATAATCGGGAGTCGTTTTTCCCAGAGCTAAATATTGAAGATACATCTGATGAGAACTTAGCAAATCACGGTGAAGTTAATATAACACTAGCTGGCGAGAGATTAGGAATGGAATTGGCGAAGTATGGCATCGGTGCAGTAGTGGATACAAGTGATATTGGAGCGAAATTAAACAATAGAGGTTGGTTGTATCGAGATTCCTACCGAATGGCGAGGGAAGTCCTAAAAGGGAATATTGAGGAGCATGGAGAATTTGAATTTTATTTTGATCTCCACCGGGACTCTTTGAGGAGAGAAAGAACGACTGTAGAAATTAATGGTGAAAAGTATGCTAGATTATTATTTGTATTAGGTGGCAAGAATCCTAATAGTGAGAAAAATGAAGACTTAATGAAGGAGCTTCACAAACGAGTGGAAGAGAATTTCCCAGGCTTAAGCCGAGGGGTATTTGAGCCAAGAGGAAATGTGAATGGTATTTATAATCAAGATCTTTCTCCAAATTCGATCCTCATTGAATTTGGCGGTGTAGATAATTCATTAGAAGAAGTTTATCGAACGGTAGAAGTATTTGCGGAGATTTTCAGTGAATTTTATTGGGATTTGAATGAAAATTTGACGGAAGGAGATGAAGGTTAGTGTCCTATTTATTTGGTAGAGGACTTATATTTTCCGCTATTCTAATGTTTGGGTTTATTCTTGGCATTGTTTACTCAAACCATGTTCAAGAAGAATCAGACAGTATTTTTGCTAAAAAAGAAAGTGCATCTTCTGAAGTGGAAAAGTCTTTTTCGACAGTAAAACCAAGTCCAATTGTTTTTAGAGAAGTTGAATCGAATAAAATAAAGATGGAAGATGGAGAAGGCTTGGTTATATATGGACATGAAGATGAAGAAATAAAAAAGCAATTAATTCAAGATGTGGACTTACAGAGGGATTTAATAGATAAGAATATGCAAGTGCAAGCAAACAAGGGTCATAATTTTTTTTCACAGATGGGTATAAGAACAGCGGAGGCATTTGAAGGGGTTACACGGAACCTTTTTTCCATGGTGAGTTATTAGAGTTAGCAAAGGTTTATGGATATAAATGGAGTTAAGCCGAAGGGGTGTTTTAAGGTGCGTTGACCTAAAAGCGCACCTTTGTTTTGTTGCAATAACGAATTTTTTGCAAAGACTCTAAAAAAGATATTTGATGAATACACGTCATTATTGCTATAATATCTTAGTGTATTTATGGAGAAGTATTAATAAGGATTAATTCGGTAAGTTACAAATGAAAAAAGACCTCACCGGGTCATAATAAAAAATGTTTGAAATACCTAGAGGTAAATGGGCATGATCCCCCTCTTATTGTAGGAGTGATACTGAAATGAAGCATGAAGATAGAATAAAACGTAGGGAGAAGATTCGTAACTTTTCCATCATCGCCCATATTGACCATGGGAAATCGACCCTAGCAGACCGAATATTAGAAAAAACGAGTGCCTTAACCCAACGGGAAATGAAGGACCAAATGCTAGACGCCATGGACCTAGAAAGGGAACGTGGGATTACCATTAAACTCAACGCTGTTCAATTAAAATATAAAGCGAATGACGGTGAAGAATATATTTTCCACCTTATCGATACGCCAGGACATGTAGATTTTACTTATGAAGTATCGAGAAGTTTAGCTGCTTGTGAAGGTGCTCTTTTAATTGTTGATGCAGCACAAGGTATCGAAGCACAGACATTAGCTAATGTATATTTAGCGTTGGATAACGATTTGGAAATTATTCCAGTTATTAATAAAATCGACTTACCTAGTGCGGAGCCAGAGAGAGTAAAGCAAGAAGTTGAGGATGTTATCGGTTTGGATAAAGAAGATTGTCTCCTTGCTTCAGCAAAAAGTGGAATCGGAATCGAGGAAATTCTTGAAGCGGTTGTGGATAAAATACCAGCACCTCCCGGGGATCCGTCTGCTCCTTTGAAGGCGATGATATTTGACTCCCTTTATGACCCATACCGAGGCGTTATCGTATACATGCGGGTGGTAGAAGGGACTGTCAAACCTGGAGATAAAGTTCGAATGATGGCTACGAAAAAAGAGTTCGAAGTTCAAGAAGTGGGTGTTTTTACACCAAAGCCCACTGCCATGGATGAATTAACAGTTGGAGATGTAGGGTTTATGATCGCTTCTATTAAGAATGTAAGCGACACTCGTGTCGGTGATACGGTTACAAGCGCTGAACGTCCGACTGCTGAACCACTACCTGGTTATAGAAGATTAAACCCAATGGTATTCTGCGGTCTTTACCCTGTAGATACAAATGATTACAATGACCTCCGTGATGCATTGGAGAAATTAGAATTAAATGATGCTGCCCTTCAATTTGAACCGGAAACGTCGCAAGCACTAGGGTTTGGTTTCCGTTGTGGTTTCTTAGGACTACTCCATATGGAAATCATTCAAGAACGGATTGAAAGGGAATTTAATATTGACTTAATTACGACGGCACCAAGTGTTATTTACCATGTTTTCTTAACGGATGGTAGTCAACTTACCATCGATAACCCGGCTAACATGCCGGAACAACAAAAGATTGATCATGTAGAAGAACCGTATGTTAAAGCTCAAGTAATGGTACCAAATGAATACGTAGGTGCCGTTATGGAGCTTTGTCAGAAAAAGCGGGGAGATTATGTGGATATGCAATACATGGATGAGAGTCGGGTAAATATCGTCTATGAAATCCCGCTATCTGAAATTGTATTTGATTTCTTTGATACATTAAAATCGAGTACAAAAGGCTACGCCTCTTTTGATTACGAACTCATTGGATATAAGGAAAGCAAATTAGTGAAAATGGACATCTTATTAAATGCGGAAAAAATCGATGCTCTTTCTGTTATTGTCCATCGTGACAGCGCTTATAGCCGCGGGAAGATCATTGTTGATAAGTTAAAAGAACTGATTCCAAGGCAGCAATTTGAAGTGCCAGTTCAAGCGAGCTTAGGACAAAAAATCATTGCCCGCTCAACTATAAAAACGATGCGTAAAAAACGTGCTGGCTAAATGTTACGGTGGAGATATTTCCCGTAAACGTAAGCTTTTAGAGAAGCAAAAAGAAGGTAAGAAGCGGATGAAGAGTGTGGGAAGTGTAGAAGTACCTCAAGAAGCATTTATGTCTGTTTTAAGTATGGATGAAGGTAAAAAGTAACTGCTAAAGACCGCGGGATTTCCTGCGGTTTTTATGTTAATTAAAGAGGTGAATGAAAATGGCACGAGCTGTATATGTACATGTTCCTTTCTGTGAACAAATATGTCACTATTGTGATTTTAATAAGTTTTTCTTAGCAAATCAGCCTACTGACGACTATTTATCTCTTTGTGAAAAGGAAATTTCCAATACTCTCGATCAGTTTCCTCCAGAAAAAATTAAAACTATATATGTTGGAGGTGGAACACCGACGGCTTTATCAACCATGCAGCTAAAAAAGCTCCTTACTGACCTTAAAAACTATTTTCCCATTGCTACTGATTATGAATGGACCGTAGAAGTAAACCCTGGCAGTGCTGATGAAGAGAAGATGGCCATGCTTAAGGAAGTGGGAGTTAATCGGTTGAGCATCGGTGTCCAAACTTTTGATAGAGAACTTTTGAAAAAAATAGGCCGCGACCATCAACCAGAAGATGTAGAAAAAACCATTGTGATGGCAAGGGAGGCGGGGATCACAAATTTATCCGTCGATTTAATGTTCGGTCTTCCTGGCCAAACTCTTGAACTATGGCAATCAACTTTAAATGAAATAGTTCAACTCCCTATTGCGCATGTTAGCGCCTATTCTCTTAAAATCGAAGAAAGAACAGTGTTTTACCATCAATGGCAAAAAGGCAAACTCTCACTTCCAGGGGAAGATAAAGAGGGAGATATGTATGAAATGCTACAACGGGAGTTGGACAAGGGCGGTTTCCAACAATACGAAATTTCAAACTTTGCAAAACCAGAAAAAGAGAGCAGACATAACTTAACGTATTGGAATAATGAAAGTTATTATGGTATTGGTGCAGGAGCACATAGTTATTTAAGTGGGACGAGGAGAATCAATCACGGTCCGTTGCCAAAATATATGGAATCAATGAGGAATACCGGATTTCCTTATCGTGAGGTACATCCTGTCCCTAGAAAAGAACAAATGGAAGAAGAAATGTTTATGGGGCTAAGGAAGCTTTCTGGGGTTAGTTACAACAGCTTTAGGAAAAAATATAACGTAGATATGGAACAAGTTTTTCCAGAAGTAATTCAGACATTATCTTCCAAAGGACTATTAGTAAAGGAAGATAACTCCATCCGCCTAACAAAGAAAGGCTTATTATTAGCAAATGAAGCTTTTGAACAATTCTTACTAGGGGATTAGAAATTAAGGCAACCACCCTGAAGAGCGTGTTCAATAGAAAACATAGAGTCTGTCAAAAAGCCCAATAACCGACCTATTGAAAAGACTCTTTAGGTAAAAATTTTGTCGCAAAAATTCTTGTTTTCACTTCAAGTTCATTGACAAGACGATTCCTTCTTTGGTAACTTATATTATAGATTTAGCACTCGTTGCGATAGAGTGCTAACAGGAGGGGATGCATATGCTGACAGAACGCCAATTGTTAATCTTGAAGGCTATTATTGATGATTATATTACACATGCAGAACCTGTAGGGTCAAGGAGCGTATCGAAACGGGATGATATGGAATACAGTCCGGCCACGATACGTAATGAAATGTCTGACCTTGAAGAGCTTGGTTTTTTGGAAAAACCCCATAGTTCTGCTGGAAGGGTCCCATCTCAAAAGGGTTATCGGTATTATGTAGATCACTTGCTGTCACCGAGAGAACTTACCTCAAAGGAGGTTAGTGGCATTAAATCGGCTTTTCGGGAACGTTTCAGTGAAGTGGAACAAGTCATTCAGCAGTCGGCGAAAATACTCTCAAACTTAACTAGTTATACTTCCATTGTTTTGGGACCGGAAGTGTTCGAATCGACGTTAAAACAAATTCAAATTATTCCTATTTCTGATGAATCGGCAGTTGCGATTATCGTGACAGATACAGGTCATGTTGAAAATCAAACAGTCACCATACCAAAGGGATTGAACGTCAATGAATTAGAAAAGGTAGTCAATATTATTAATGCAAAGTTAAAGGGAGTCCCCCTCTTCCATCTTCGTAATAAGCTATCAACAGAAATCGGTAAGGTATTAGAGAAGTATATTGACCAATATGATTCAGTGATGATGCTTCTTAATAAGACGTTTGTATCACAGCAACATGGAAAAGTTTTTTTTAGTGGGAAAACAAACATCTTAGCTCAACCGGAATTCAATAATGTGGAACGGGTGAAAAGTCTCTTTAATATCTTTGAAGAAGATGCGTTAGTCTCAAAACTATTCCGTTCTGAAGATAAAGGAATTACGATCAAAATTGGGCAGGAGAATCACTTCGAACCTTTCGATGATTGTACAATCATTACAGCAACTTATACAATAGATGGGAAGCATATGGGAACCGTTGGAGTATTAGGTCCTACAAGGATGGAATATCGAAGAGTAATCGGAATTATGGATTATCTTTCAAAGGATATGTCGAAACTGCTGACAAAAAGATATCAAAAATAATTGTCTAACAAACCGTGTTCAAAAGCACTCTGTGACCAACCTCTTAAAGGGTTTGGTTTGACAAAAATTATTTCAGCCGTTATTGTGCATATTTGGAATGAAAAATTCCTTTCTTTCATGTGAAAACGAAAGAGAGGGTTTTTCCTTGAAATTTTAATGGATATACCGTATTAATTTGAGGAGGTGAAGGTAGTGAAAAAGGAAGAGAGCACAGTTGAAGAAGAAGTAGTGAACGAAGAAGTCATTGATGAAGAGAAACTAGAAAGTAATCAAGAAGAAAAAATCGAAGACGAAGAAAGCGCCGTTAATGAAAATGCTGCAGAAGAAGTAACTAAGGAGCAGGATTTAGAAAAAAAGTTGGAAGAAACAACGAATCGTCTCCTTCGAATCCAAGCTGATTACGATAACTTCCGTAGACGTACAAGGTTAGAAAAAGAGGCGGATGCTAAATATAGATCACAGCGGTTAGCAGAAGAACTGTTGCCTGCGATTGATAACTTCGAACGGGCGTTAATGATTAGTCCTGAAGCAGAAGAAGCTAAAAGCCTACTTAAAGGTATGGAAATGGTTTACCGTCAACTACAAGAGGCCCTAAAGAAAGAAGGAATCGAAGTAATTGATGCTGTAGGCCAGCCTTTTGACCCACATATTCATCAAGCTGTTATGCAAGTTGAAACAGAGGAATTTGAAAAGAATGTTGTTGTGGAAGAATTGCAAAAAGGTTATAAACTAAGAGACCGAGTCATACGACCAGCAATGGTTAAAGTGAATGTGTAACCTACATATTGTGAAAAGAATGAGGAGGTAATAAAGATGAGTAAAGTTATTGGAATAGATTTAGGAACTACGAACTCTTGTGTTGCTGTTATGGAGGGTGGAGAAGCAACTGTAATTACTAACGCTGAAGGTTCAAGAACAACTCCTTCTGTTGTTTCTTTTAAAGATGGAGAGCGTCAGGTTGGAGAAGTAGCGAAACGACAAATGATAACTAACCCTAATACAGTTACTTCTATTAAACGCCATATGGGAACAGATCATAAAGAGGAAGTGGAAGGGAAAAATTACACTCCACAAGAGATTTCTGCTATCATTTTGCAAAAATTAAAGGAAGATGCAGAAGCTTATTTAGGAGAAAAAGTAACGAAAGCTGTAATTACTGTTCCAGCTTATTTTAATGACTCCCAGCGTCAAGCTACAAAAGATGCAGGGAAAATTGCTGGTTTAGAAGTTGAAAGAATCGTTAACGAGCCAACTGCTGCTGCACTTGCTTACGGTTTAGAAAAAGAAGAAGACCAAACAATTTTAGTTTATGACTTAGGTGGCGGTACGTTTGACGTTTCCATCTTAGAACTTGGAGATGGCTTCTTTGAAGTTAAAGCTACATCTGGTGATAACAAACTAGGTGGAGATGACTTTGACCAAGTTATTATTGACTATTTAGTAGCTGAATTTAAAAAAAGACAATGGTATTGATTTATCAAAAGATAAAATGGCATTACAGCGTTTAAAGGATGCTGCTGAAAAGGCGAAGAAGGACTTATCAGGCGTTTCCCAAACGCAAATTTCTTTACCGTTTATTACTGCTGATGCATCTGGTCCAAAACACTTGGAGTTGAACTTATCACGTGCTAAATTTGAAGAATTATCTTCAGATTTAGTGGAAAGAACAATGGGTCCAACACGACGTGCCATGAGCGATGCAGGACTTTCTGCCAGTGAAATTGACAAAATTGTCCTTGTTGGTGGATCTACTCGTATTCCAGCAGTCCAAAATGCTATTAAACAATTAACTGGTAAGGATCCACATAAAGGAGTTAACCCTGATGAAGTGGTTGCCTTAGGTGCAGCGATTCAAGCGGGTGTTCTTACTGGCGATGTTAAGGACGTTGTTTTATTAGATGTAACCCCTCTATCCTTAGGTATTGAAACACTAGGTGGAGTCATGACAAAGTTGATTGATCGAAATACAACGATTCCTACAAGTAAATCTCAAGTATTTTCAACAGCTGCAGACAACCAGCCTTCTGTTGACATCCATGTCCTCCAAGGGGAGCGTGAAATGGCTGCAGATAATAAGACATTAGGTCGTTTCCAATTAACGGATATTCCTCCAGCACCAAGGGGAGTACCACAAATTGAAGTATCTTTTGACATTGATGCCAACGGTATTGTTAACGTTCGTGCGAAGGATTTAGGAACAAATAAAGAACAATCAATTACAATTACATCTTCTTCAGGGTTATCGGATGAAGAAATAGAGCAAATGGTAAAAGATGCTGAAGCTAATGCAGAAGCAGATAAAAAACGCCGTGAGGAAGTAGACCTTCGAAATGAAGCGGATCAGCTAGTATTCACGACAGAGAAAACCCTAAAAGATCTTGCTGAAAATGTCGATGCTGCTGATAAAGAAAAAGCAGAAGCAGCTAAAGATAAGGTGAAAACGGCTTTAGAAGGAAATGACGTGGACGCGATTCGAGCTGCAAAAGATGAGTTACAGGAAGTGGTTCAACAGCTTTCCACTAAGCTTTATGAGCAAGCGGCACAACAAGCCCAAGCACAGCAACAGGCAGAAGGTAACACTGAAGAAACTGGGAAATCTAACGACGATGTTGTTGATGCAGAGTACGAGGAAGTTAAAGACGACGAAAAGAAGTAATAAGGTTAACGTAACGTAGTATTCAAAGTCAAAGTCAGGTTACCCTTGGCTTTGACTTTTTTCCAGTAGAAACAGGCAAAGTTTTATGCTATATAAGTGTTCAAGTAGTGAGCTCCAACTAAGCTCTACTGATAGACCTACGAAAAGAAACGTAATTTCGTTAGCTGTTTCTTTTCCATAAAACCTTGCCTGTTTTCATAGAGGATGTTAACATATTCGTTATGGATTAAAATCGGGAGTGGATACAATGAGCAAAAGAGATTTCTATGATGTGCTCGGTGTTGATAAAAATGCATCGGAAGCAGACATAAAAAAAGCATACCGAAAGCTAGCACGCCAGTATCATCCAGATGTAAATAAAGCAGCGGATGCTGAACAAAAATTTAAAGAAGTAAAAGAAGCTTATGATACCTTAAGTGATAGTAATAAACGCGCCCATTACGACCAGTTTGGACATACAGATCCTAACCAATTTGGTGGATTTGGCGGAGGCTCCGGGGCCAATGATTTCGGAGGCTTTAGTGATATATTTGATATGTTCTTTGGCGGTGGTGGCAGAAGAGACCCTAATGCTCCACGTCAAGGTGCGGATATGCAATACACCATGACTCTCGAGTTTAAAGAAGCTGTATTCGGAAAAGAAACGGATATTGAAATACCTCGGGAAGAAACATGTGAAACATGTCATGGATCAGGGGCTAAACCAGGTACAAAACCTGAAACATGTTCTCACTGTCATGGGAGCGGTCAATTAAATATTGAACAAAATACACCATTCGGTCGTGTAGTAAACCGACGTGTATGTAATCATTGTCAAGGAACTGGGAAATTCATTAAAAATAAATGTCGTACATGCGGTGGAGACGGTAAGGTTAAAAAGCGTAAGAAAATTCATATAAAAATTCCAGCTGGCGTAGATACTGGCCAGCAGATCCGTGTTTCTGGTCAAGGGGAGCCAGGCGTGAACGGAGGTCCTCCTGGTGATTTATATGTCGTATTTAATGTTCGTTCTCATGAATTTTTCAAAAGAGATGGGGATGACATTTATTGTGAAATGCCATTAACCTTCGTTCAAGCAGCATTGGGAGATGAGATTGAAGTTCCTACTTTAAATGGGAAAGTTAAATTGAAGATTCCTTCAGGCACCCAATCTGGCACCTATTTCAGACTTCGTGGAAAAGGGGTCCCTAATGTACGTGGAATGGGACAAGGAGATCAACATATTCAAATACGTGTTATTACACCTAAAAAATTGTCAGAGAGACAAAAAGAATTACTTAGAGAGTTTGCTGAAGTTAGCGGAAACGAGGCTCCAGACGAACAAAGTGACAATTTCTTCGCAAAGGTAAAGCGTGCATTTAAGAATTTTGAGAAATAAGTGATCTTGTTTTGCTTAAGCGCAGTGTGGTTTTCGTTAAAAACATGGCGCTTAAGCTTTTATTAAGGGGTTGATAGTGTGAAATGGTCAGAACTTAGTATTCATACAACACAGTCTGCAATAGAGCCTGTGAGTAATATCCTCCATGAAGCTGGAGCAAGCGGGGTAGTAATAGAGGATCCACAGGATTTGGAAAGAGCTTGGGAGACGAAGTATGGTGAGATATATCAGCTTTCTCCTGATGACTATCCAACGGAGGGTGTACTAGTAAAAGCTTATCTTCCAGTAAATAGTTTTTTAGGGGAGACAGTCGATGCTATAAAAGAGGCAATTAATCAACTTGTTCAATATGATATTGATTTAGGCCACAATACAGTTTCCGTTAGTGAAGTAAACGAGGAAGAGTGGGCAACAGCTTGGAAGAAGTACTATAAACCAGTGAAGGTGTCTGACAAGATTACCATTACTCCCACATGGGAAGAATATGAAAAAGTACATGAAAAGGAACTGATTATTGAGCTAGATCCAGGTATGGCTTTCGGAACGGGTACACATCCCACAACAGTTTTATGTATACAGGCCTTAGAAAGACATTTGACTGAAGGAGATTATGTCATTGATGTTGGAACAGGTTCAGGAGTCTTGAGCATTGCTGCTGCTAAGCTAGGAGCGTCCACAATCGATGCATTAGATTTAGATGAAGTGGCCGTTCAATCAGCTAAACTGAATATAAAGTTAAACAAGGTACAAGATGTAGTTTCTGTAAAACAAGGAAATCTTCTTGATGGTATTGGTAGCTCTCCTGACCTTATTGTTGCCAATATACTAGCAGATGTAATTGTAAAAATGACAAATGATGCTTTCAATATAATACGCCCCGGTGGTAAGCTTATTACTTCAGGCATTATTCAAGGAAAAAGAGCAGATGTTAAAATAGCCATGCATGACAGTGGTTTTGAAATTATCGAAATTGTGGAAATGGAAGACTGGTTAGCTATTATAGGACAAAAACCAGAGTAGGTGAAGACTTTGCAACGATATTTTATTAACCATTCACAAATTAATGATGGTTATGTTACATTAACGGATGATGCTGCCAAGCACATCCGTCGTGTTATGCGGATGACCACAGGTGACAAAGTGATTTGTTGTACCGATGGAGGGCAATGTTACCTGAGTGAGCTAACGTCGTTGACAGAGGACAGCGTACAGGGGAGAATCATTTCTCAAGAAAACAAACAAGTAGAGCTACCTATTCATGTGACAATAGCCCAAGGATTGCCTAAAGGTGATAAACTGGAATTAGTCATTCAAAGGGAACAGAATTAGGGGCATTTTCCTTTTTACCATTTGAAGCAGAACGCTCTGTTGTAAAATGGGATTCGAAAAAAGCAGGGAAAAAAGTAGAGCGATGGAATAAAATTGCTATGGAAGCAGCTGAACAATCCCATCGACAAATTTTACCGAAAGTTAGGGACGTACAAAAATTCACAGAGCTTCTTAAGCAATTTGAAGGGTATAATTATGTTTTAGTTGCCTATGAAGAAGCAGCTAAAAACGATGAGAAAAGCCATTTCTTCTCTATATTAGAGAAGGTGAAACACGGGGATTCTCTCTTGTTTGTATTTGGGCCGGAAGGTGGCTTTTCTGATCGTGAAATAGAGGAAATGACTCAAGTGGGGGCTATTCCTTGTGGGTTAGGACCGAGAATTTTACGTAGTGAAACAGCACCGTTATATGGCTTATCTGCCATATCCTATCATTTAGAATTAATGGGGTGATATAAATGCCTACAGTGGCTTTCCATACATTAGGCTGCAAAGTAAATCACTATGAAACAGAAGCCATTTGGCAACTGTTTCAAGGAGCAGGCTATAAAAAAACAGAATTTGAACATGCAGCGGATGTGTATGTTATTAATACATGTACGGTAACGAATACAGGTGACAAAAAAAGTCGCCAAGTGATCCGACGTGCCATCAGAAAAAATCCTGATGCTGTCGTATGTGTAACGGGTTGTTATGCGCAAACATCACCTGCGGAAATAATGGCTATCCCAGGGGTTGATATTGTAGTAGGTACTCAGGACCGCCATAAACTCCTTGATTATATTAAACAGTACCAGCAAGAAAGAGAACCAATTAATGGCGTAGGAAACATTATGAAAGCTCGTGTTTATGAAGAGTTAGATGTTCCTGCTTTCACAGACCGTACCCGTGCTTCATTAAAGATTCAGGAAGGTTGTAACAACTTCTGTACTTTCTGTATTATTCCTTGGGCACGTGGATTGATGCGATCGAGAAAACCGGAAGATGTATTAGCACAGGCAAAACAATTGGTTGCAGCAGGATATAAGGAGATTGTTTTAACTGGAATTCACACTGGTGGGTACGGGGAAGACATGAAGGATTATAGTCTCGCGAAACTTTTATTGGATTTAGAGAAAGTTGACGGGTTAAAAAGAATTCGAATCTCGTCAATAGAAGCTAGCCAAATTACCGATGAAGTAATTGCTGTAATTGATCAATCGGAAAAAGTAGTTAATCACCTTCATGTACCGCTCCAATCAGGGTCAGACAGTGTATTAAAGCGAATGCGTCGGAAATATACAACGGAGTTTTTCTTTGAAAGAGTGGATAAATTGAAGAAGGCACTACCAGGGCTTGCTGTTACCTCAGATGTTATTGTAGGATTCCCAGGTGAAACGAAAGAGGAATACCAAGAAACATATAATTTTATCCGTAAAGTTGGTTTTTCTGAGTTGCACGTATTCCCATATTCAAAAAGGACTGGAACACCGGCAGCAAGGATGGAAGACCAAGTTGATGATGAGGTGAAAAGTGAACGAGTTCATAAGCTTATTGAGTTATCAAATCAACTTGCCAAGGAATACGCGTCCAACTATGAAGGGGAAGTCATTGAAGTTATTCCTGAGGAAAAAGATAAAGAAAACCCTGATTCTGGATTTTATGTTGGCTATTCAGATAATTACTTGAAAGTTAAAGTACCTGTAGATGAATCGATGGTTGGGGAAATTGTTAAAGTAAAAATAGACAAAGCTGGTTATCCATTTAATATTGGAAGCTTCGTTACAGTATTAAAAGATAATTATGAATCAAAACAAGTAGTTAATAATTAATTTGTACACTATTTTATTACGATACAATTAATCTGGGAGGGCTTCTTCTTTCCAACTACAGACCTGGTAGATGTGAAACTCACATCTACCAGGTTTTTTGAGGATGATACGAACTTTCTTAATTTTAAATTTTGGAGAAAATACTTAAATAAATTTAATTCCAAAACAAATGATTGATTTTAAATTGGAGATACTATGAATGCATACTGCTATTGGTGGATGAAGACCATTGATCAGGGGCATCTTCATTTTGGAGAGGATGATTAATTTGGATCGAGCATTAGCAAAAATGATTGACCATACGCTTCTCAAGCCAGAAGCAAAAGAAGAGGAAATTATAAAATTGGCTGAGGAAGCAAAGAATTTTCTGTTTGCCTCTGTTTGCATTAATCCAACATGGGTAAAAACAGCATATGATGTTTTGAAAGAAACCTCTGACGTAAAAGTATGCACTGTTATAGGCTTCCCACTAGGAGCAACGGAACCGGAAGTAAAAGGATTAGAAACAACAAACGCAGTTGCCAATGGAGCGACAGAAGTAGACATGGTAATAAATATCGGTGCGTTAAAAGACAAAAAGCATGAGCTTGTATTAAAGGATATAAAAGCTGTCGTTGAAGCTGCAAAAGGAAAAGCCCTTGTAAAGGTCATCATTGAAACATCTTTGCTAACTGATGAGGAGAAAGTGAAAGCATGTGAGCTTTCTGTCCAAGCAGGTGCAGATTATGTGAAAACATCAACTGGTTTTTCAACAGGGGGAGCAACTGTTGAAGATATTCAGTTAATGAGGAAGACGGTAGGTCCTGCTATTGGTGTGAAAGCATCAGGAGGCGTAAGGGATAGGGAGACTGTGGAAGCAATGATAAAGGCAGGTGCCACTAGAATTGGTACAAGTTCCGGCGTTGCCATTGTGCAAGGGAAAGTAGGAGTAAGCAGTTACTAATGGGAGAAGAGAGTGACTAGGATAATTCCTTGGCCACTCTCTTTTCTTAAACTTAGTTGTCTAATGGAGTTTTATGTACCCATTGGACAAATTTTGAGAAATAATTAATAACCGGTAAAAACATGAGGGAGCATATAACATTAAATATTAAAGCGCCGTGAGCTAATTGCTGTGAAGGAACTGATGATAATAATTGTATTATGCTTGAAAAGTAATTGATGAAAGGTAAAAACAAGGTGATTCCAATCAGGTTCACCCATATATGGGCATAAGCAGTTAACTTAGATTCCTTACTTCCGCCAATACTGGCCAACCAGGCAGTTACACAAGTTCCTAAATTGGCACCTAACATAATAGAAACACCTGCAGGCAAAAAGAGAATTTCTTCATTCATAAAACTCATGGCAATAGCAGTGACTGCTGAACTTGATTGAATAATAGCACTAATTAATATTCCAGCAGTAAGGGCTACGATGTTATGTTCGTTCGTAGAAACGATCCAGTCGTACACAACTGTTAAGGAGGATAAAGGATACGTTAATGTCTCAAACCCATGCATTGCAATAAGGATACTGCTGAATCCAAACATAAAACAACCTGTACTAAATAAAAGATGGCTTTTCGTTAGCAACAGTGGAACTCCTATGATTAATAAAGGAAATATGAGCCATGTCAAATCAAATGCTAAGATTTCCAACGTTACTATTGTTCCAATGTTTGCACCTAAAATTATCCCAATTGAATGCCTGAAACTAATTAAGCGGGCAGCAACTAAACCGACCGTCATAACCATCACAGCAGAACTGCTTTGTAAAATAGCTGTTACGATAATGCCTATGGTCATACTTTTAAAGGGGTGATCCACGGCTTTATGCAGCCATTCTGACATTTTTTTTCCCTGCAAAAATATAAGCCCTTGCCGCATAACTGTCATTCCAAAAAGAAATAGTGCAATATAAATGGCGAACAACGAGAAAATATGGTTCATACGTTCAACTCCCCTCACTCACATATGTATGGAGAAAAGGGGACAAGGATGACAAGCAAATAAAATTTCCTAATAAAATCATACAATACATCTTTTAGGGAAAGTCTTATGTGGCGATATAAGTGGGTTTGGAACATATAGTATTAAGTGAAATACATATTATTCATAAGTTGTTTTCTTAATATAAGTTGACCGAGAGCCCTTATTCGTTTATAATCAACGAAGACATGCAATTTTGTATGTCTTCGATTGGTTGTTTGGAGGGAGGGATATAGAATGGCAGAAACACGTGTACGTAAAAATGAATCCATAGATGCTGCTCTTCGTCGCTTCAAGAGAACCATGTCTAAAGAGGGCACATTGGCAGAAGTTCGAAAGCGTAAGCATTACGAAAAACCGAGTATTAAGCGTAAGAAGAAATCGGAAGCAGCTCGTAAGCGTAAGTTCTAAGGAGAGGGTGTTTTTCCTTGAAAATTCTTGATCAATTAAATCAAGACATGAAGGACGCGATGAAGAAAAAAAGAAAAGGAACGTCTTAACGTCATACGCGCAGTGAAAGCAGCGTTGCAAAACGAGGCCATAAAACTGGGTACTGACCTTACAGAAGATGATGTCCTTACCGTTCTTAATCGTGAAATGAAACAACGTAAAGAATCCCTCCATGAATTTGAACAAGCCAATCGTGAAGACCTGGTTGATAAAACGAAGGTAGAGATTGAAGCCTTACAAGTATATATGCCATCACAGTTAACGGATGAAGAGTTGCAGCAAATCGTTAATGAAACCATTAAAGAGGTAGGTGCCACGTCTAAATCCGATATGGGGAAAGTGATGGGAGCCATCATGCCAAAGGTAAAAGGTAAAGCAGATGGTGGTAAAGTGAAACAACTTGTTCAAAATACGTTAGCTTAAGTGAAACGCCTTGTAGTGAACTACAAGGCGTTTTTTTAATTGCTTAGGAAATTATATTTTATCTAAATGTGGATAACTGATGTTGACTATCGTCTAGCTCCAGCGCCCTATCGACGTTGAGAAACTTCCCTCACTACGATAAGTCGGAGCGTCAACGCTAAAGCGTTGACTCTTGAGCGAAAGTCTTACGCCTTTCGAATTTCCTTCATCTCACTCGGCTCAGTCCAGTTTTCTACGTCGGAGCTGCAAAGCTTGCTTTGCCTCTTTAAGACAGGGCGCTTGTGCCTTTGTTCTTGTTTAGTGAACGAAAGAATTGTGGACTTTCAAAGGGGTTTCGCTAGATTTTCCTGAAGTTTTACAACATCCCGTGAAAACTAGTCGAACTACTTCTGCCTTTTCATAATTCGTATCAATACAGTAAATAATAATTTAGAATGTGATAAACAGGAGGACTATTATCTCTCTATATAGTGATATTAGTTTTCAGGGGAATTTTTTATGATTATAATAAAGATAGATGGAATTTAATGAAACCTTTCATAGATTTCATTCGTACTTTACGTATGGCATATTAGCTAGTATTGAAGAAAGGAGGAACACCACTACATGAAGCGTGTACGAATTATCACATTCACATTAATGATCCTTCTTAGTTTTCTATTAGCCCTTTTGCCCACATCAGCAAATAGTGATGGGGAAGGAAAGCTTGTCTACTATATTCCTGTTGAACAAGCCGTAGAACGAGGACTACTTGCTTTCTTAGAGCGTTCTGTAGATACAGCCCTTGAAGAAGGTGCTGATCATATCGTATTCGAAGTAGATACTCCTGGTGGTTTAGTCGATGCAGCAGGTCAAATAGCAAATTTAATAAAAGGAATTCCTGTTCCAACCACTGCCTATGTGGTAGGGGAAGCAATGTCTGCAGGTGCTTTTATTTCCCTTAATGCAGATCAAATTGTCATGGTTCCAGGCTCCGCAATGGGAGCGGCCCAAGTGATTGATGGGTCAGGAACTGCTGCAGAAGATAAAGCTCAATCTGCATGGTTAGCTACCATGAAGGAAGCGGCCGAATTAAACGGGAGAGACCCTATTTATGCATTAGCCATGGCAGACCCTGAAATAGATTTGCCAGATTATCGTGCACAAGCAGGATCTTTGTTAACATTAACGGCGTCTGAAGCCCTGGAAGTAGGGTATGCGGAAGCGATTGCGGCTGATCGAGAAGAATTACTAGCTTTTCTCGGATTAGAAAATGCTATAGAGCGTGAAATGGAAATTAGTTTTGCTGAGCAAATTGCTCGATTTGTTACCCATCCAATTGTGATTCCTATATTACTTTCCATTGGAAGTATGGGGCTGGTTTTAGAGCTTTATTCTCCAGGATTTGGTATCCCTGGAATAATGGGGCTATCTGCTTTGTTTTTATTTTTCTTTGGTCATTTAGTGGCCGGATTTGCTGGTATGGAGACATTTATCTTATTTGGAGTAGGAATTATTCTCCTTCTCATAGAAGTTTTCGTGCCTGGCTTCGGAATTTTTGGTATCATAGGTATTGGGTCAATAATCGGGAGTATGGTACTGGCATCGTACTCAACTGCAAATATTCTCTTTTCCTTGCTGATAGCAGCCGTTCTGACAATTATTATGTCTGTCCTGTTTTTTAAATACGTTGGATACAGTGGACCGTTAAAAAGAGTCATTTTAACTGATTCTATTAAAACGGATGAGGGCTACGTTTCCAATGTTACACGTCAAGAAATGGTTGGGAAGGTAGGAGAAGCATTAACTGTTCTTAGACCTTCAGGAACGGCCCTTTTCGATGATGAGAGATTAGACGTAGTTTCGGAGGGTGGTTACATTGCTCAAGGAAAGAAAGTAAAAATAGTTGCCACTGCAGGATCCCGGATTGTTGTTCGAGAAGTAAGAAATAATGAAAATGAAAAGTCATAAGGAGGAAAAATTATGCCACCAGAAATTATGCTCATAATTGTATTAGGTTTGGTTGTCGTATTCTTTGCAGTATTATTCAGCTTTGTTCCAGTTATGCTTTGGATCTCCGCATGGGCGGCTGGAGTAAGAGTAGGGATTTTTACACTTGTAGGGATGAGATTACGTCGAGTTATCCCGTCACGTGTTGTTAACCCCCTAATTAAAGCAGTAAAAGCTGGGTTAGAACTTAGCATTAACAAATTAGAGGGACACTACCTTGCAGGGGGGAACGTTGACCGTGTTGTTAACGCCCTAATCGCTGCTCAACGTGCCAACATCGATTTGAGCTTTGAACGTGCCGCTGCCATCGACTTAGCAGGGCGTGACGTATTAGAAGCCGTTCAAATGAGTGTAAACCCGAAAGTAATTGAAACGCCGTTTATTGCCGGTGTGGCAATGGACGGGATTGAAGTAAAAGCAAAAGCACGTATTACCGTTCGTGCGAACATTGACCGCCTTGTTGGGGGTGCTGGTGAAGATACAGTTATTGCCCGTGTAGGTGAGGGAATCGTTTCCACCATCGGTTCTGCAAAATCTCATAAAGAAGTTCTAGAAAACCCAGATATGATTTCTCAAACAGTATTGAAGAAAGGTTTAGACTCTGGGACTGCATTTGAAATTTTATCCATCGATATTGCTGATATTGATATCGGGAAAAACATTGGTGCAGGTCTACAAACAGACCAAGCAGAAGCAGATAAGAAAATTGCTCAAGCAAAAGCAGAAGAGCGTCGTGCTATGGCCGTAGCTCAAGAGCAAGAGATGAAGGCAAGGGTAGAAGAAATGCGCGCGAAAGTAGTAGAAGCAGAAGCAGAAGTACCTTTGGCAATGGCAGAAGCATTCCGTTCTGGAAATATGGGCGTTATGGATTACATGAATATGAAAAATGTTATGGCTGACACTGATATGCGTGAGTCCATTGGTAAAGCTACAGATGACGGAAAAGACGGGGACAAAAATACCCGTAAATAACAGTAGCTTAAATGAAGGGAGCGGTTAAGTAATGGGGTTAATAGAATCGATATTAGGAAACCCGTTCCTTCTCTTTATTATCATTGCTGCATTACTCAGTTTCTTTAGAGGTGCTAATCAGCAGCAGGAACAAAAAGGTTCAGGAAAACCGGCAAAGGGGAACCAAACTGGAGATCAAGGTGAAATTGATTGGAGAGAGATTTTCCGTCAAGAGCAAGCACCAGTAGATTCAGAGGAACACCGCCGTACAAATGATCCTTATAGTACTGCACGGAGCCAAGAGGCAAAAGCAGCAAGGGAACCAGTGGAGGAAAGATATTCAGCCCCTGCCCCTACAGAAAAAGAGATGAATAGGGGTAACAAAGAGCTGTATGAGAAATATGAAGAGGCGAAGAGAAGGAAAGCAAAAGCCTTTGAAAATGCCGAAAAATATGATGATTCACCAATTTTCACACAAGACTTGACACGAACATCCATGAAGCTTAATTTTAATAATATTTCTAAAGAAGAAGCTGTGAAGGGAATTGTCTGGTCAGAAATATTAGGGAAACCGAAAGCACGAAGAACAAGATAAATAAATATATTAAAGGATAACCTCAAGCATGGTCCACATGCTAGGTTATCCTTTTTTTGTTTGGTTTTAGTTTCTACTCTTGGAGTTTTACTTGGGTTAAAAAATTTGGAGCGCTTAAAGTTATACTGCTTAACCTTTTCTTGTAATAGGGATTACACATATATCATACATATGAGTTGAAAGGAGGTTCATCATGAAAAAAATAAAAAAAACAACTTAGAAAATGGATGACAGAACAAATGGATCTTCCAGCCGACGTCATGATGGACTTACCAAGGGTAACCATGATCGGAAACTTCCACATATACATTGAAAATCACAAAGGAGTGATTCGCTTCACTAAAACGGAACTTAGGTTGCGTTTAACGGAAGGAGAACTGTTAGTTGTTGGAAATGATTTTGTCATAAAAAACATATTACCAGAAGAAATGCTACTTGAAGGAATAATCGAAGATGTACGTTTTATCAAAGAAGAGACTACAGGTAGGTGACCACTATATGAAAAACCAATGGATTCACAAAGTAACGGGGTATGTGCGCATTAAAATAACGGGACCTTACCCAGAATTGTTTATTAATCGGTGTATTGATCAAAAAATGTATGTTTGGGATATTCACCATCCAGGTAAGGAAGTCCTTGTATGTTCCATATTATTGGACGAGGTCTCCCATTTGCGTAAACTCGCCCGAGCATCAGATTGCAAAATTACCTTTATTGATAAAAAAGGTATGCCTTTTTTTATTAATAAACTATGGCGAAGAAATGGACTAGTTTTAGGAGCAGTTGGTTTTTTACTCTCTTTATTCATTTTATCGAACATGGTATGGGGGATTGAGATTGAAGGGGCATCTCCCGTTGTAGAACATGAGTTAAAGCAGGCGGTAACGGAGATGGGTATTACAAAAGGTGCATTTCAATTTCGCATTCCACCTCCAGAAGAAATTCAAGCACAAGTTACAGATCAAATTCAGGAGGCTACATGGATTGGGGTGACAAGAAAAGGTACAACCTATCATTTCCAAGTTGTAGAGAAAGAAATTGCAGAAAGAGCTCCATTAGAGGCACCTGGACACCTAGTATCTGCAAGGAATGCAGTAATATATGACATGTTTATTGAAAAGGGAGAACCACAAGTAGAACTTAACCAAGTTGTACAAAAGGGCGATCTGCTTGTCTCAGGATTAATTGGGCTAGACGGGGAGGAAGAAAAACAAAGAGTTTCTGCAAAAGGGTCCATTCTTGGTGAAATATGGTTTAAAGGAGAGATAGAGATCCCTTTATCAAGGACTTTATATGCTACGACAGGAAATAAATACAGGACCTATTTTCTTCATATTGGAAAGTTCTCTGTGCCTATTTGGGGATGGAATATTCCTGAATATGCAAATACTAAAGAGGAGAATTATAAAAGCTCTTGGAGCTTATTTCATTTTTCACTGCCCGTAAACTACGGGTATAGAGATATATTAGAAGCAACAAAAGTAGATGTTGAGAAAGCAATAGAGGAAGCAATAAGTCTCGGAATTGAGAAGGGGAAAGAGGAACTTCTTCCGAAATTTGGTGATAATGCAGAGGTTATCGGCGAAAATGTTTTGCACCATGAAGTGGAGGATGGTAAAGTAATAGTAATCATTCACTATCAAATTGTGGATGAAATTGCTGTCAAACAACCCATTATTCAAGGAGACTGAGACGATTGACGGATATAAAGCAAACGATTCACTTAGCTATTCAAAATGCCAATGAGGTACAAGCTCTTTTCGGTCCCAATGATCGAAACCTTAAACGTTTAGAAGAAGCATTTCAAACACAGATTATTTCCCGGGGAGAGGAAATAACTATTATTGGTAAACAAGAAGCAATTGGCAAAATTCAAGAAATACTTCATGTTTTTCTCGAGTTGATTCGTAAAGGAACATCCATTCAAGAAAGGGATGTTGTTTATGCCTCCCAATTGGCCATGCGGAATCTGCTGCATGAGCTACCAGAGTTATTTGAAGATAAAATTACTGTAACAGCAAAAGGAAAGCCGATTCTGGCTAAGACCTTGGGTCAAAGACACTATGTAACGGCTATCAGAAAACACGATATTGTATTTGGAATTGGTCCTGCGGGCACAGGTAAAACGTATTTAGCTGTTGTTATGGCCGTTCATGCATTAAAGGAAGGTCAAGTTAAAAGGATAATATTAACAAGACCCGCAGTGGAAGCAGGGGAGAGTCTTGGTTTTTTACCTGGAGATTTAAAGGAAAAAGTAGACCCTTACCTACGGCCATTGTATGATGCTCTACATGACGTTTTGGGAACTGAACAAACTGTAAGGTTAATGGAGCGAGGAACAATCGAAGTTGCCCCATTAGCTTATATGCGGGGAAGAACATTAGATGATTCTTTTGTGATACTCGATGAAGCACAGAATACAACACCGGAACAAATTAAGATGTTTTTAACAAGACTTGGTTTCGGTTCTAAAATGGTGGTTACTGGAGATTTAACACAGATTGACCTACCGAGAGGAAAAGTATCAGGGTTAACAGAAGCCTTAAGGATTTTAAATAAGGTTAAGGGCATTTCTTTTATTCATTTAGAGTCTGCTGATGTTGTTAGACATACGTTAGTGAAGCGGATTATTGATGCATACGAGAGTCTGGAAAAAAAAGATAATTAGACTGCGATAAATTTTCTTAAGGCAATCTTGAAACCCTTGATGAGGTGAAAGGTTATGGGGAAACGGACTTCCATTGACCATCAAAAATGGTGGCAAAGCATTAAAGATCATAAATATATTCGGTTTTCTCTATTTATTATTATAGGGCTTATTACTTATGGAATTATGGTGACAAATGTTATCCCAGAGACATTAGAAGTTCAACCTGGTTCAGTTTCCGATAGGGATATTCGCTCTCCAATTACAATTGAACATAAAGCAGAAACGGATCATCTTAAGAAAGAAGCCTATGAATCCATTGAACCAATTTTTACTATGCAGAATCTTTATGCTCAAAATCAGGTTGCTAGAATCAATGAAATTTTTCAGACTATCAGACAAACAAAACGGCTAGTGGAGGAGCGGGAGGAAGAAATTGCTCAACTAAAAGCGGCAATGGAAGAGCAGCAAGATGAAGAGACTGACACTGATAGTGAAAATGAGAATGAGACAATTATAGAATTTCCAGAGGAAATTTCGATTGATGATCAAGTATCAATGGTTCGTGAGGGGATAACTGGGCAAACGAACGAAGAAGTATCTAGAGAGACGATTGAAACGTTGCTGAAAGCAACGGAGGAAGACCTATTAATGGCAAAAGATACTATTACTAGTGCCGTTATGGATGTTATGAGTAAGCAAATTTCCCCTGATGAATTAGAAGATGCTAAGGGGGATGTGCAGCAGAAGGTTATTCTTCCCACGGTTGATCCAAGTCTGTATCGCTCTATGATAGAATTGGCTAAAATTAGTATTACACCAAATTATATTTATGATGAGGTGGCAACGGAGGAAGCTAGAGCTGAAGCGATGGAATGGTAGATCCAATCATTGTGAGAGAAGGACAACTACTGGTAGAAGAAGGCCAAATAATTACTTCAGACATTTATAATCAGTTACGTCTTGTGGGGTTATTAGACGATCATTCCAATACCTATCCTTACATTGGTCTTGGAATTTTAGTTTTGTTATTAGTGGCTATGCTCGCCTATTATTTGGGGGTACAAAAACTTCTCTTCAACATAATAATACCCATCTGCTCATGTTTACTATTATTTATGCTGTAACTTTACTCGTTATGAAACTTGTTAGTTTAACATACATGTCAGAAATTACTGGGATAACATATATTGTTCCTGTTGCAATGGGAACAATGCTGATTACTATTTTACTTCATTCGCGGGTTGCTTTGTTTACGAGTATGATTTTTGCAATTTGTGCAAGTATCATTTTTAATGATCAATCTTCAAGTATAATAGATTATAGCCATGGTATTTATGTGTTCTTCAGTTCAGTAGCAGGCGTTTTCTTTTTAAGTAAATCCAATAAGGTAATTCGAATCCTTCAATCAGGTATATTTGTGGGAGCCCTAAATGTACTGGTTATTGCTTCGTTTCTCTTGTTAAAAGGAGCACAGTACAGTTGGATGGAAATTTGGATGAATTTAGGGTTCGCTGCTTTATCTGGCTTTATTGCCGCTGTGTTGACTCTCGGCTTATTACCATTCTTAGAAGCAGGCTTTGGGGTGTTGTCTACAACGAAGTTGATTGAGTTGTCTAACCCGAATCATCCATTATTGAGAAAAATCTTACTGGAAGCACCTGGTACGTATCACCATAGCGTCATTGTTGCCAATTTGGCAGAAGGGGCATGTGAAGCTGTAGGGGCCAATGGATTGCTAGCTCGAGTTGGTGCCTATTATCATGATTTAGGTAAAACGAAAAGGCCACATTTCTTTATTGAAAATCAAATGAAAATAGATAATCCTCATGATAAAATATCACCGCAATTGAGTAAGACAATCATTATTGCTCATCCATATGATGGTGGGGAATTGTTAAGGGATTATCGAATGCCGAAAGAGATTATTTCCATTGCAGAACAACACCATGGTACGACATTACTTAAATATTTTTATCATAAAGCAAACCAGGAATCTGAAAAACCTATTTCAGAAGAGGAATTCAGGTATCCAGGTCCAAAGGCACAAACAAAAGAGGCAGCAATTGTTGGTATTGCAGATTGTGTGGAAGCTGCTGTAAGGTCAATGAATAAACCCACACCAACTAAAATCGAAACCTTAGTAAAGAAGATTATTAACGATCGCTTAGAGGATGGTCAATTTGATGAATGTGATATTACATTAAGGGAGTTAAGTATTATAGCAACTTCCATGTGTGAAACCCTTCAAGGTACATTTCACACACGGATTGAATATCCAGATGAGGTTATGGAGAAAGACAAAGAAAAGCTTATGGAAGAAGGCACGAATAGTCAAAATAATAATCAAGAACTAGAGAATACTAAAAATACAGACTCGGATAATGGCAATGAAAGGAAAGAGGGTAAAGAGGGATAATGGAGGACAATCAAATCGGCTTAATGGATGAAACAGCGGAGCTTTCAGAGGATTTGATGGAACTTGTTGGTGCTGTTATCAGAACAGCAATGGTTCATGAAGAGCTGGGTACGAATGCAGAAGTATCCATCACCTTTGTGGGTGATGAACATATCCAACAATTAAACAGAGATTATCGTGGAAAGGACCAGCCAACGGATGTTTTGTCTTTTGCGTTGGATGAAGGTGATGAAGCTACGGTAATAAAAGGTGATTTCCCACAACTACTTGGTGATATTATTATCTCGGTACCAAGGGCGGTAGAGCAGGCGAAGGAATACGGCCATGATATAAATCGGGAGTTATGTTTTTTGGCAGTTCATGGTTTTCTCCACCTAATTGGTTATGACCATAATACGGAGGAAGAGGAAAAAGCCATGTTTAGTAAACAAGAGGAAATTTTACAAGCTCATGGGATCAAAAAATAAGCGTCCTTTTTTATCGTGGAACCGGTTAAGGCGAAGTTTTGTTTATGCTTCAGCAGGAATTAGGCATACTTGGCAGCATGAACAAAACTTCCGAATTCATTCGTTGCTAACTGTTATTATTTTTATTTTGGCTCAATTTTTAAAGGTTCCCCTAATTGAACAAGTTGTTCTTGCCATTGTTATTGGTGGTGTTTTAGCTTTAGAGCTGATTAATACGGCTATTGAAAGAATCGTTGATGTTATTTTTCAGAAATATGATGAACAAGCAAAAATTATAAAAGATGCTGCTGCAGGAGCTGTTCTAGTTTTTTCGATTACGGCAGTTGTAGTTGGGGCATTTATCTTTATCCCAAAAATATTGGCTTTGTTTGGTTGACGATAATGGTCAAAGTGAAGGTGAGAGAATATGGACTTTAAAGACGAATTAATTAGTGAAGCAAAAAAGGCGAGAGAAAAGGCTTATGTTCCATACTCAAAGTTTAAGGTTGGGGCAGCTTTGGTAGGGGAAGATGGGACAATTTATCATGGTTGTAATATAGAGAATGCTGCATATAGCATGTGTAATTGTGCCGAAAGGACGGCAATATTTAAGGCTGTTTCTGAAGGGGAGCGTCGATTTAAGGCTATGGCGGTAGTTGCTGATACAGAAGGACCCGTATCGCCATGTGGTGCATGTCGACAAGTAATTTCCGAATTGTTGCAGCAAGATACTATCATTTATCTCACAAACTTAAATGGTGAGACGGCAGAGTGGACGGTGGAGAACTTACTCCCAGGTGCTTTTTCTCCAAAGGATTTAGAAGGGTGAATTTCGTATGAAAAAATCAGGATTCGTAGCTTTAATTGGAAGACCTAATGTTGGTAAATCAACGTTATTAAATAAGGTTCTTGGACAAAAAATAGCAATTATGAGCGACAAAGCTCAGACAACAAGAAATCGTATTCAAGGAGTCTATACAGAAGACAGAGGTCAGATTGTTTTTATTGATACTCCAGGCATACATAAGCCCAAGCACCGGCTTGGGGATTTTATGACAAAAATCGCTCAAACCACATTAGGTGAAGTGGACGTTATCCTTTTTCTCGTGGATGCAAAAGAGGGAAAGGGAAGGGGCGACTTATTTATTATGGAAAGGCTTAAACAAATAAATACCCCTGTTTTTCTTGTTATTAATAAAATTGATGAAATACATCCAGATGAGCTTTTTTTGCTCATTGATAATTATCGCAAGGATCTCCCATTTGCGGAAGTGGTGCCTGTTTCAGCTTTATACGGAAACAATACAAACACGTTGATTGATCAGGTTTTCCGTTACTTGGAAGAGGGGCCACAATATTATCCAGAAGATCAAGTGACAGACCACCCCGAACGATTTTTAATGTCTGAAATGATTCGAGAGAAGGTTCTCCATTTAACACATGAGGAGGTTCCCCATTCTATTGCTGTGGAAATTGAGCAAATCAACCGTCCGGAAACAAGTAAGACGGTTCATGTTGGCGCAGTTATCATTGTGGAACGGAGTTCACAAAAAGGTATTATTATCGGAAAACAAGGGAAAATGTTAAAGGAAATTGGACAAAAAGCTAGAGAAGATATTGAAAAACTATTAGGGTCAAAGGTATTTCTTGAACTGTGGGTTAAAGTGGAAAAGGATTGGCGAAATAAAGGCAAACATCTAAGGGAGTTTGGATATTCATTAGATGAATATTAATATAATGAATATCCAAAGAGTTTTGAAAAATATTCATTTCTGTTTCATATCAATGGTGTTAAAAATTTTAAATTTTTAGATAAGTACAAGGGAGCCCATTGAAAATTTAGAAAAAAAGTTCTATGATATTTATAAGAAGGTGAAGGAAGGTAATTGTCAATATTTCCATATCATGAAAAGGGCAATGGAGGCAAAGCTAGTAGGAGAGGTATTTTTTAACTCTTTGCTGAAAGGTGGAAATACTCATGATGGACTTAACTTGGAAGGTCTTCTCCATGACAGGCAACATCGATTCCTATTTGCTTTATAAGGAATTTGAAAAGGACAATGGGTTTTCAGAAGAGAAGGAAAAGGAGTTAGAGTCAACAGAGTTTAATCCTCCAACACATTAACCTCTAATCCCGCCAAAAATTGGTGGTGAAAAAATGCTTCACAAAGTTGAAGGATTAGTCATTCGCACGAATGATTATGGAGAAACGAATAAGATTGTAACGTTGTACACTAGGGAAAATGGAAAAGTTGCAGTTATGGCACGGGGGGCAAAACGACCGAAAAGTCGTTTTGCTTCCAGTGCCCAACTTTTTATGTACGGTATTTTTGTCTATCAGCGTTCAACAGGGATGGGGTTACTTAATTCTGCAGATATTATTGATTCCTTTAGGGATGTGCGTAGTGATTTAAAGCTAACGGCACATGGGGCATACATAGTGGAATTATTAGACAGATTGACAGAAGATCAGGAGAGAAACCCATTTCTTTTTGAATTAGTCTATCAAACCCTATACCAACTAAACGAGGGCACGGACCCTGATATTCTTACCAGAATTTTTGAAACAAAGATGCTAGAAGTAGCTGGTGTTAGACCAGTTTTATCTCACTGTAGTCTTTGTGGCAGGGAAGAATCACCGACTGCCTTTTCCATGAAACATTCGGGAGTTTTATGTTCTCAATGTAAAATGGAAGATTCCCACCATCTAGTTCTCTTTCCAGCAGTAATTAAACTGTTGCATCTGTTTCAACATTTAGATATTAAGAGAATTGGAAACATAAATGTTAAACCAGAAACGAAGCGGCAATTAAAAGAAATTCTATCCTATTACTATGATGAATTTGTTGGCGTGAGATTGAAGTCAAAGCGATTTTTAGATCAAATTGACAAAATGTATATGGATTAAGTTGACATGCCGTTTTTTTTTCAGTAATATTTGAATAAATTAAACATAGGTGCAAAGATAGAAAGGAGTACTTACTCCCTCTGTATAATTTGAAAGCGAACCTAGGATGGTGGAAGCTAGGGATACAGACAGTAAGGAAGGCGTTCTGGAGCACAAAAGCTTAGAAGTGGCTTCAACATTCGTATAACGAAATGGAGCAAGTAGGGTGGAACCGCGGGTAACTCCCGTCCCTATGTCAATTGACATAGG
>JAJOJL010000066.1 GCA_021208645.1 Bacillus sp. (in: firmicutes)
TTATTTCAAAAATAGGGGTAGACCCTACATTAACAACGGACTGGCGTCATTTCTAGTGGCAGAAAATGAGCAGAGAGAGTTCGTATCCATCGTTAGAATCCAACAAGTGACGAACACAACAGGATTGCTCCGCACGCTCATAGTAGACTCAGAAAAAAATAACGAGCGTGTTTATATTAGAGTTTTTGGAAGCAGCCCTCCATTATGCAGAAAATGAAGGTATCAATGGACTTTATATGTTGGCTGCAAACGATGGTGGATTACTGAAAAATCTTGGTTTTGAAAAGGTAAACGAAGATCAAATCCCGTCAAAAATTAAAGAAGACGAAGATGTCAAAAACCATCTTCAAAAGAACTTACCCATATTCTTAAAAAAAGCAGGGAAGAACAGAAAACAGTGAAAAAGTATAAAAAAGGAATTGAAATGACTACGCTCGTTGCGCGCCATATCAAGCTTTTAAAAACATGCTACGGCTTCGTTCATTGCAAGGGATTGGTGAAAAAGTAAAAACATACTTTTTCACCAGTCCTAACAATACTCAGAATCATTAATTACTAACAGGATTGTGAATAATCCATATGGTTATTAACAAAAACTCCACAACTTTGTCCACAGAACCAATAGAGTTATCCACAATATTTGTGGGTAACTCTATTTTTTCCACAGGTATTTCCACAGTTATTGACTTTTAATGGCTCATTAAGGAAAATGATAGAATGAATTGCACAAAAAATAGCCAGTCTAGCTGCCTTCCTGCTTTCACTAAGACCCCGTCATACAGGATAGTATTAAATTTATCAAAAGAGCTGTATACAAGAATAGTTTTGATTGCTGTTAGGCATTGGAGGATTATTAAAATGAAGAAAACAACGATTACATATGTAGATAAAACAATAAAAAATATAACTAATCATCCAGCCATTCAGCAGGCGGCAAAAGCGTTGAATAACGACGAAGTGGTAGCATTCCCAACGGAAACGGTTTATGGACTGGGTGGGAATGCCTTTTCTGATAAGGCAATCCAACAGATTTTTCAGGCAAAAGGTCGGCCATCGGACAATCCCCTTATAGTGCATATCGCCCATGTGGACCAACTGAATGATTATGTTCATTCGATCCCCAACCATGCAAAAAAGCTTATGGATGCCTTTTGGCCAGGGCCACTTACGATCGTGCTGGAGCATAAAGGGAATTTATCAACGAAAGTGACGGCAGGTTTAACTACAGTCGCAGTTCGAATGCCAGATCATCCTATTGCATTAGCCCTAATTCACGCGTCTGGCTTACCCTTGGCAGCACCTAGTGCCAATACATCAGGAAAACCTAGCCCCACTACAGCAGATCACGTTTACCAAGACTTGAAGGATATTGTTCCCATCATTATCGATGGGGGAGCAACTGGTGTTGGTGTCGAATCGACGGTAGTGGATTGTACGGAAGAGGTAGTGACCATTCTTCGGCCAGGTGGGATAACCAAGGAAGCCATGGAGAAGGTTGTTGGTAACGTAGATGAGGACCCAGCCTTAAAGGAGGCGGAATCGGCTCCTAAATCTCCTGGGATGAAATATACCCATTATGCCCCAGCTGCGCCACTGGTTTTGATCGATGGTTCGACAGCTTTTTTTAAAAAACAAGTAGATGATGCGTTATTAAACGGGATGAAGGTCGGACTATTAATTACGGAAGAAAACAAGGGGAAGTACGGCGTCCCTATAGAAGTTATTCTCGGTTCGCAGGAGGATTTATCAGTAATTGCGAAAAATTTATACGAATCTCTCCGCCAATTTGATGAGAAAACTGTCGATATCATATTCTCAGAGGTCTTCCCAGTAACAGGTATAGGAGCAGCGATTATGAATAGGCTCAACAAAGCGTCTGGGGGAACGATCCTTAAACAAGGAACAATGGAAGAGTAAATATAAACATGGTTAAGAGGGTGTCCCTAAAATAGTGTCTTGCCACTTTTGGTGCACCCTTGAATAATGAGTGTGACTATATGAACAATACTAATGAGACTGCCCCTTTTGCTCCATGAAATTTTGGAGATATATTGCCCCACGGACATGCATACATTTAAATTAGCTAGTCCGCTAGGGGTGATACAGTGATTGGAGAATTAATTACTATAGGAATCATGGCTTTTGCATTAAGCATGGATGCCTTTTCCCTTTCCATTGGAATGGGACTTGTGGGCTTACGCTATAAACATATTGTGAAAATCGGCGCTACTGTTGGTGGATTTCACGTACTAATGCCTCTCATAGGTATTTTTTTAGGAAAATTATTATCGCAGTACATAGGGGTATTTGCCTTCGTGTTAGGTGGGCTAGTACTAATTTTTATCGGTCTCCAAATGATTGTATCCACCTTTCAAAATGACGAAAGAGCACCAATGCTAAGCCCGGCTGGCTGGGGGCTCCTTCTATTTTCCATTAGCGTCAGTCTTGATAGTTTTACTGCAGGTTTAAGTTTAGGCATGCTTGGGGCAAAAACTTGGGTCACTTTAGTGAGTTTTGGTTGGATGAGCGCCATGTTTACGTGGGCAGGCCTTATTTTAGGTCGTAAAATGGGGAACTGGATCGGTGGTTATAGTGAATGGCTTGGAGGGACAATATTGATCGGCTTCGGTTTAAAGATTATATTGTCCATGACAGCTTAATAGCAAGAAAAATGTGTGTGTTAGAGGTGGTCCAACCTTTAGCACACTATTTTTTTCAACAAAATATGTTAAAATAATTAGATGAAACTGATTAAAATAATCTAATCCCGTGAAGGAGTGTAGGAGTTTGAAAAAAATCTTGTTTGTTTGTACAGGAAATACATGCCGCAGTCCTTTGGCGGAAGCCATCTTTGAACATAAAAAGCCCCATGAGGACTTAGAAGCAAAGTCAGCAGGTGTGTTCGCATTTGAAGGTTCACCCATGTCAGAGGGGTCCCGTGCAGCTTTGGCCAATAAAGGCTTGTTGGAAAACCATTCAGCGCAGCTCGTCAACGAACAGCTGATGGATTGGGCCGATGTGGTGTTAACCATGACTGAAAGCCACAAACGCACGGTGATTGAACAGTTCCCGGAGCTTTCGGAGCAAGTTTATACATTTAAGGAATTCATCCATGACGACCCCGAAACGGAGGAAAAAATTGAGAAATTAAAGCATCACATGGCTCAATTTGAATTGAAACGAGCTCAATTTTTAGCAGAAAATCAAGGGAAACTTGAGGAATACAATCAAACGCAAAATATAGCTGGGCAGAGTGCCTTTGAACAAGAGCTGTTAGGGTTACTTCAAGAAGATCAACAGGCAATTGACAAGCTTTCACAGGAACTGCCATCCTTTGATATAGGTGACCCATATGGCGGAAATATTGAAATTTACGAAATGACGTTAAAGGAAATAGAAGAAGCAATTGATAAGCTTCTGAAAAAACTAGAACAGAACGGGGAAAATTAAGCCCGTATTACCGTAGGTTTCTATATGAGAATTGGTTAATTAGTATTTTAAAATTATAGGGGGCAAGATGAAATGAAAGTAGCCATTGGAACAGATCATGGCGGATTTGAGCTAAAAAAAGAAATGATTAACTTATTGGAAGAAATGAACATGGAAGTGGTCGACGTAGGCTGTGACTGTCCTGATTCTGTTGATTATCCTGATTACGGGATTCCAGTGGCAGAAATGGTAGCCAATGGGCAAGCAGACAGGGGGATCCTCATATGTGGGACAGGCATTGGCATGTCCATTGCAGCCAACAAAGTCAAAGGAATTCGCTGTGCACTCGTCCATGATTTATTTACGGCGAAAGTTACCCGTGAGCATAATGACACGAATGTTTTAGCCATGGGAGCACGAGTAATTGGCCCTGGCTTAGCTCTTGAAATCGCCCGCACATGGCTATCAGCCGAATTCGAAGGTGGACGACACGCCACTAGAATAGGTAAAATCGCCGCTTACGAAGCTGACAATCGATAATAAGCTTACGCATGCCGTAGTTTTTTTTACGGGATGCGTTTTTCACATTTACACCTATGGATTCTTTTCAATTGCTTGTATAATAATGAGTGGCGCCGATGCATCATAAAACAGACACAAAATAGTCATTCAAATATACATAGCCATTGACGTACACATAATATACGGAGGAGGTTAGAACAGCGATGGGAAGTGAATTTGCAGAAATGCAACGGGCACTAAGGCAGGCCCTCCAAGACCTGCAGCAAGCAGCGAACCTGGAAGAAGGACAGCTTCTTGTCATCGGTACAAGTACAAGTGAAGTGATGGGAAAACATATTGGCAGCTCCGGAACAAAGGAAGTGGCAGAGTCCTTGTGGTCCGTTTTCCAGGAGTTCCGGGAAAAGACGGGGGTGTCCTTAGCTTTTCAATGCTGTGAGCATATCAATCGTGCCCTCGTTGTTGAAAAAGAAGTGGCTCAATTCCACCGGTTAGAGGAAGTTTCCGTAATTCCCGTAACGAAAGCTGGAGGATCCATGCCAAGTCTCGCCTATGAAAAGATGAACCGCCCGGTTGTGGTGGAAGCGATCCAAGCCGATGCAGGAATTGACATTGGGGATACATTTATAGGGATGCATTTGAAAAAAGTGGCCGTTCCCGTTCGCAGTACGGTCAAACAAGTAGGGGAAGCCCATTTGACGATGGCAAAAACTAGACCAAAGCTTATTGGCGGGGAGCGGGCTGTATACAAGTTTTCCGAAGAAAATCAATCTTGTCATTAACCATTGAAAAAAAGCTCAAGTTACGAGAAGATAGAGAATGAAATTAATGCCGGATGGACGGTACAGGATGTTAGGAGGATTATTTCTGTGACTACAACAAAAACAGAATTTTTGAGTGAGGTAAGAAAGCAAGATGCCGATGTTTTTTAAGGCGATTGAGGCAGAGCTTCACCGCCAGCAAGCGAACATTGAACTAATCGCATCGGAAAACTTTGTTTCCAAAGCTGTAATGGAGGCACAAGGCTCAGTATTAACTAATAAATATGCTGAAGGTTATCCAAACAAACGCTATTATGGCGGCTGTGAGCATGTGGATGTGGTGGAAGACATTGCCCGTGATCGTGCGAAAAAACTGTTTGGTGCAGACCACGCCAATGTGCAGCCCCATTCAGGAGCGCAGGCGAACATGGCTGTATACTACGCTTTTCTTGAGCAAGGAGATACGGTCCTTGGGATGAACTTGTCCCACGGAGGTCACCTTACACACGGAAGTCCCGTTAACTTTAGCGGAAAGCAATATAACTTCGTGGATTATGGAGTTGGTGAGCAAACAGGTAAGATTGATTACGATGATGTTTTAGCAAAAGCAAAGGAGCATCAGCCGAAGCTCATCGTGGCTGGCGCTAGTGCCTACCCGAGGGAAATTGATTTTGCCAAATTCCGAGAAATTGCTGATGAGGTTGGTGCCTATTTGATGGTAGATATGGCCCACATTGCTGGTCTAGTTGCTGCAGGACTTCATCCGAATCCTGTACCACATGCCGATTTCGTGACGACAACAACCCATAAAACATTGCGTGGTCCTCGTGGTGGCATGATCCTTTGCAAGGAAGAGTATGGGAAAAAGATAGACAAAGCCATCTTCCCAGGTTTGCAGGGTGGCCCGTTAATGCATGTTATTTCTGCCAAAGCCGTTGCTTTAGGGGAAGCGTTGACAGAAGAATTTGTGACGTACTCCAAGCAAGTGGTGGCGAATGCCGCTGCATTGGCAAAGTCGTTAAAGGAAGAAGGAATTAATCTAGTGTCAGACGGCACAGATAATCATCTTATGCTCTTGGATTTGCGGAGCTTGGGACTGACTGGTAAAGACGCAGAAGCGGCACTTGATGAGATTGGTATTACCACAAACAAAAATACGATTCCATTTGACCCTGAGAGCCCATTTGTAACAAGTGGCTTGCGCATTGGAACAGCAGCGGCTACTTCCCGTGGTTTTGATGAAGCTGCCATGTATGAAACGGGGAAAATTATCGCTCGTGTTTTGAAGGCGCCACACAAGGAAGAGATTATGAGTGACGCAAAGTTAGCAGTAGCTGCGTTGACGTCGAAGTTTCCTTTGTATGAGGATTTAGTGTAGAGAATAGGTTTGGTTTTGTGGCCTTGATGGTTAAAAGCAGCATTTCTCTTATCAATTTTGATGAGAGGAGTGTTGCTTTTTTTGTTTTGTTTTGAAAAAAGTGATTTGCAGGGGTGTGTAAAGCAAGATGAATCTGTTTTACTGGCATTTTAATGTGGATTTAATTCCGTAGGGGTAGAACATAGGTGGCTTCGGGGTAATTAAAAGGTGAATAAATGCCGGTAGAAGAGTAAAAGAGAGGTAACCGGCAAATTAAAAGGTGAATAAATGCCGGTAGAGGAGCAAAAAGAGAGGTAAGCGGCAATTAAAGCACAAATAAATGCCCGTAGTTACAGAAAATAGGAAGTTACCGTCAATAAAAAGGCAAATAAAGTGAATTACCGCAAAAAATAATAATTTCGTTACAACGTTTATCACCCTCCCGAGTAAGCTATCAAAACCCCACGACTAACACAGCCCATCTCCCCCACCAAAACAAGGCGAA
>JAJOJL010000153.1 GCA_021208645.1 Bacillus sp. (in: firmicutes)
TGTGGGGATTATTTGTTTACGCCAGCTTGACACTTGTTTAAAGGAAACGTCATGGCGTTTCCGAAGGAAAATAGCCACCGACACCTACAGTTCCGAAAGGAACGTCAATTAAATTGGCTTCTGACACCACTTTCAGCTAAAAATTGACTAACTAAGTGTACGTGTGCGGAACCAATAAACAATATTACTCGTTCATCCTTATTTTCTATTAGTTTTATAATATTATTGTATATAATTAGATTTCTTTGGTACCACCATCTAACCCAATCTATTCCAACATAATCCGTACCTTCACCAATTTGAGCTAAGTTTAAATACATCTCGTGTTCCACTTGTATTCTCTCTTTATTGTTTAGGCTTTTTAAGTATTCTAAAATAGTTAACCCTTTTATGTCTGGTATTATTTTTGGTATGTAAACTTTGGTAATTAAATCATATAATTCTGTTTGATTTATTTCTGCCCACCCTAGAACTTCGTTAATACTTCTACTACCAATATCGCCCATCCAATCGATTGCATATATTTTTTGATGGTTTCGTGCTTCACATATCCTAAATCCTAGTTGATGGACCTCATTTGTAGTTAATTCAAATTTATTATTGATATATTCTTCGTACTTTTGGTTAAGAGCGACTTCTTTTTCCTTTTCAACTTCTACTGCAACCTTTGATGGTTTGTAATTCTCTAGTCTTTTAACAACTTCTAATACTTCCTTTTGTCTATTTTCTCCTAACATATTACCCGCATCTACTTGATTCATATCTGGAGAATTTCCAAAATGAAAGGTTCCAACGACTAAAACACTAGGTTTCTCTTTTCTCATTTTCAATCCTCCTAGATAGTTATACTTTTTAGGAAACTCCCCATTACAGTAATAAGAGCTTAGACAGTTTCTTTCTCTATCCCACCCTTTAGTGTAAATACACTACTAAATCACAGTTACTATTCTTCCATATCAAAAATATAAGCAATATATTATTTAATAAGTTGGTCCAAATAAATTGTCACAGTTCATCAGCTGATAAATATCCTGGTAAAAGTCAACAGCATCGAATCAAGGAAAATATTAGCATTAAGTGTTTAATTCCATAGCAATGTTATTAAGAGTATGAAGAGTACACCAGTACACCATATTAACAGAATAAAAAACATTCTAATGTTACTAATTTTTTTAGCTTTCCAATCTTCTAATGAAGGTAATAATCCATAACCTATTAGAAAAAAGATCAACCCGATACTTATTAATGGTTGGATCGACATAATTGTTCCTATTAATAGAAGAGGAGCACCAAAAACTAATAACAGATACTTTGCAAATTTGAATGGATTTTTTAATTTCAATTTAAATCGTTCCATTTCCTTTTTGGTAAAAAAGATACTGTTTTCCTTCACGAAATCCTCCTCTTTCTCTGTGCTTTTCATTTGAATAACCCCCTTAAGTTTAACATCATTTTCCAGTTTAATGTTACAAAAAAAAAGAGCTGCAAAAATGCAACTCGTAATTTCACTAACGGTCATTAGTTTAATACACTGTAAACAATCTTTTCTGTACTCTTTATGGCTTCTTCGTCAGAGAAGTAATCTAGTCTATTGGTCCCTCATCAATATTATTTATTTAGAACTTTCAGGAACCCAAATTGCCATTTCTTGGTTTATGCTTAATCGACAAGTGACAGGCACTTGTCGAAACGTCCTTTGATGTAGTATAGATTATTTTGCAGATTTAATTTTTTTCAGGATTACTGATGTTTGTACAAGACTTATGAGAAAAATGAGAAGAGCAAAACCTAACTGGATATATTTTGTCTGTTTTGCATTTCTCTTTATTTTAAAGGATTGTACTTGAGAAACAGTTACAGCAGTTATCATTTGAATGAAACTAATCAAAACAAAAAAATATTCGTATTAATGTTCCTTAAATAATTCATTTACAATGCCTCCCAGATTTCTTCCTATGACACTCTGTTCTGTCTTCAATAAACAATGGTGAGCTTGAAGTACTAAAGCCGAGTTAACATTTTATTGGCGGCTCACTTATTTTCAAACAAGTCCTTTCTATTGGCTGCATGTGGGGGATATTCTAACCACCCATTTTTTATCATCAGTTCTGCTCCATCTTCTCCATAAAGCCCTACGTTACCAAGTTGCTTTAAATATTTTGCTGCTATATCCCTTCTAAAACTCAATGCAATAGATCCACCAATATTCGCCAATGATACAGCTGTCATTGCATTACATTGAAATAACATCAACTTATCCGAAAACGGTGGTACTGTTGAATCACTGACTTCCGCGTCCCATGTCATAGGGGCAGGCAAGTTACTTTCGTCTAATAGGATTTTTAACAAGTCGAGAATGTCTTTACCTAATTCCACCCCTCGGATAAAATGTTTTTTCACTTCTTCATTTTGTGCTACCTGGGCAAACCCCATTAAAAGTGACGTACCATAAAGATTGTTTGTGTAATTCATATAGATATGGGTGATTTCTTCAGCAGTTAAAGGTCTTCTGTTACCTAACCAACCTCTTAAGAACTTTTCACCTTGAACAAACTCTGCATTATTAGGTATTGGTAGATGTGGCGGTCTGACAAATAAACCTTTGGATAAAAGAACTTTTTTAGCCTCTTCCTCCACTTTAACTGCATGGTGTAAATATTTATTATATAACTTCCTTATATCTTCTCTTGCTGCTGAAGAAACAGATGCCCCATTTGCAGCAATACCTGCCTTCCCCATATTTCTAAGAAAATAAAGGGTATATGTATCGGAAAAAAGGCGGGGTGCCTCAAGATTAACATCAGATTCAGAAAAGCCGATTGGGATTGGATAATTTTCGTGGTTTAAAATACTAGTAAGCTCAACTAAATGTTCCTCAGAGTAATGTAAGGCTGCTTCGAGCACAGTCTTTACTTCCTCATCCTCCACTTTATTTAAAAAATACTTTATTACAGGAATAGTGCCTGTTTCAGTCATATAACTGGCCCAGAGAGAACCTATTTCTGCTGCTGTTAAGTTTATTTTGTGTTCTTGCAAGTAAAATTCCCCCCCCAATAAAAATCATTTCAGGATTAGGGTACCACACAACTGACAATTTATTACATTCCCTTGCTAACTTCACTAATTTTCCGGATTCTCCACGTAAGTTTCATACTTCACAAAATAAATCGACAAGTGCCAGGCACTTGTCGATTAAGGCACTTGTCGATTACGATAAGTTATGATGATTTTAACGGGATTATGGGGGTGAAATAATTGGTAGTTACAACAGCTTGCTCTATATTAATTAACCTCGTTGGTTCAATTTTGTATTTTCGTTTATAAGAATTATTTAATAATCACTTAACTTTAATCTTTTGCTCTAATGGCTTTACTAGGTGTGTTAATTCACGTCGATTAATTTCCTCTAAAAGTAAGAATAAAAACTCCTCTGATAGACTTGATTCATAGGCAATTTTATAGGTATTAATTAGTAATCATCATTCATCTGTTTCATACAAAAGTACCTCCTCTTTAATAAAGTATCAAAGGGCAATAGAGTATGAAGTGATAAATATCACATTTTAAAGAATATTAAGAAAAATAAGCAGATCATACTTGGTAATTTCAGAAATTCACTTGTTTTCTGCAAATGTATCCTTCACAAAAATTATTATAATGAAAAAAGACTAACAAATCAGTTTCAATTTGCTAGTCAAATTAACTTACATTTTAATATTTGCGATAGGCCACGAACCCGTTCTAAAGTTAACATCACTTTTTTTAAAGAAGCCTTCCTAGTACATCAATTGCCTAGGACCTAGGTACATCAAGTTTTACCAAGTATTTCTGAATCATTAATGAGGCAATAAAGAACACCGCAATGTCTACCCCACTTCGCAAAAGCATTTCGTACAATACACCACTGAAAATGAAACCAATAAAACTATTAAATAGTATCCAGTTTATTCCGATAGTTAGGACAACTAATTTAAAAGAAAGAAACGATTTATTTTGGCCACTAGCAAAAATAGGGTACAAAACCGTATAACACCATCCTAGCACCACTCCAAATACAAAAGTCCATAAATAAGCAGGTAAAGGAAAGGTATCTATGTTACTATTTATCAAGCCTGTTTCATATCCGATTGCCCTAGCTAGAAAAATAGTAATGGTAATGAGGGCAATAACTTTCATTTTTTCACTAAAATTTAATACCTTCGAAGGGCTGGATGTATTGTTGTTCCTTAATGTAAAGTAAGCAGTCACAACACATAATAACAATGCTGGTAATGCATCACTTATTCCCATAAAAAATTGGAAATTCACGAATGCTAATCCCCATTCATTAAAAGGGGATGCCTCCACTACAACTTCCTGCATTCCAACCATGTAAATGGCAGCGAAGACTACCCCAAAACGAAATCCAATTTGACTATTTGTCATACTTGACCGTTTTCCAAAATATCGCATGACAAGCACACAGTGTAAAAATAGAATTATAAAATAGGAAAACTGCTACTACAGGAAATCCAAACAGTTTAACAAGCATACTATCAAAATCTGCTACATTTAAATCGTCTGCACCAGGTACAATAGCATGAAGAAATATTGCAATGGCTGTAGCTACAATTATAGCTAGCGTGTTTATAATGAAGACTCTTTTAAAGCTAACACCTTTCTCTTTCATTTCAATCCCCCTCGAATACGATCTCGACTTTCAACTTTTCGCAAAACTTTCGCCACATTACTAACGGTTAATTACTAATATATAATCAAAATAATATTACCATTTTATGGGGGGATTACTTTGTAGGGTTATGAACATTCTGTTAATTCTTGCCGTCTTTGGCCTTATCAACTTCAATAATGTCTTCTTATCCTTACTAGTGAAAATAATAAGCGGAGGTTTTCCGTTTAAATCCAAAATTAAGCTCGTTTTGTGTTATATAAGGGGAGAATTTCCGGCTAACCAAAGAAAAATCCACCTTTTTCTTATTCCTCGAGTTAATAGGCGGAATCTCTCCGCCTAATTATGCTGTTTTTTTATGCTTTTTTATCATTTAGGGGAAAATTTTCGCTTATTTTCAGATGATATACTTACCCTGATTTCTCCATCCCAAAAAAGCAAAACAAAAAGGAGATGCGAATTAGCGTCCTAATTGCATCTCCAAAACACAGGAAATTTATCGTCTTTTCTCTCTCAATCGTCGCCCCTCGATAGAAAGGGGTCCTACCGACTTACGACATAAACGTTGTCTCTACATAATTCTTTACTTGATCTGATGTTTCCATAGTCAAAACAACATCTAAATGGCCTTCAATTTCTTTTTTCGATAACTTGGCAATTTGGCTTCTTGCCGGTAAGATGGACGTGGCACTCATGCTAAACTCGTCTAAGCCTAAGCCAAGCAATAGTGGAATTGCCCAAGTATCTCCCGCCATTTCTCCGCACATCCCTGCCCACTTTCCTTCCTTATGGGCTGCCTCTATGACCATTTTCACGAGGCGAAGAATGGCAGGGTTATAGGGCTGGTATAGGTAGGAGACGCGCTCATTCATCCGGTCAGCGGCCATGGTGTATTGAATCAAATCGTTCGTTCCAATACTGAAGAAGTCCACTTCTTTTGCAAAAATATCTGCATTAACAGCAGTCGATGGGATTTCCACCATAATACCAAGTTCGATGCCAGAGGAGATTTCCACACCTTCTGTACGAAGCTTTGCTTCTTCTTCTTGTAACAACGCCTTCGCCTGACGGAACTCCTCTAACGTCGCTACCATGGGAAACATGATTTTCAAATTACCATAGGTGCTGGCACGTAATAAGGCACGGAGTTGGGTGCGGAACATGTCAGTCATTTCTAAACATAAGCGGATGGCGCGGAAACCTAGAAATGGGTTCATTTCCTTCGGCAAATCTAAATACGGTAGCTCCTTGTCACCACCAATATCGAGGGTTCGAACAACGACAGGCTTTCCTTCCATTTTTTCCAAAACGGTTTTGTAGGACTCAAACTGCTCTTCTTCCGTTGGTAGTTGGGTACGCCCCATATAAAGAAACTCGGTGCGGTATAAGCCGACCCCTTCCCCACCGTTTTCCAACACGCCTTTCACGTCATCAGGGGTGCCAATATTCGCCGCAAGCTCCACATGCTGACCATCTGCAGAAACAGTTTTTTCATGCTTCAACTTCGCCCATTCTGCCTTTTGTGCGTCAAAACCACGCTTCTTCAACTCATATTCAGCAATCACTTCAGCCCCTGGGTTGACGATAACGTTTCCTTCCAACCCATCCACAATAACCATATCCCCATTTTGGATCGTTCCCGTCACTTCTTTTGTCCCAACAACTGCTGGGATTTCCATGGATCTGGCCATAATGGCCGAATGGGACGTTCTCCCACCGATATCGGTCGTAAATCCTTTTACATAGTTACGGTTTAATTGGGCCGTGTCCGATGGTGTTAAATCTTCCGCAATGATGATCACTTCTTCTGAAATCAAGCTAGGGTTGGAGATAGGAACGCCCACAAGATGGGCCAATACCCTCTGTGTTACATCGCGAATGTCAGCGGCCCTTTCTTTCATATAGTCATTGTCCATGTTTTCAAACATGGCAATAAACATTTTGGCCACTTCATCGAGAGCAAATTCAGCATTGACTTTTTCGCCCGTAATCTTCCCTTTCACCGTATCAATAAGCTCAGGGTCACTTAACACGAGGAGGTGGGCAGAGAAAATCTCTGCCTTATCTGCCCCAAGTTCCTCTAAGGCCTTTTGCCGAATTACCCCTAATTCTTGTTTCGACGTTTCTAACGCCTTTTGTAGCTTCTCTATCTCCAAGTCACTATTTTCTACGTGTCGTTTTTCGATCGTAAGGGCTTGGTGTTCTAAACGGAATGCTTTGGCAATGGCAATTCCACTGGATGCAGCGATGCCGTTAATTACGTTCTTCATTACTCCCCTAAACCGCCCTTGAACACTTCTTCGATGGCAGCCAGAGCAGCGTCTTCATCAGACCCTTCGGAAGTAACCGTAACTTCTGCCCCTTGACCGACACCAAGAGACATAACACCCATGATCGATTTTAGATTGACGGACTTGCCGTTGAAAACTAAGTTTATGTCTGCTTCAAATTGACTTGCTGCATTCACTAATTGTGTTGCTGGTCTTGCATGTAATCCACTTTCCGCTGTAATTTTAAATGTTTTTTCTACCATGATGACCTTCACTCCTAAAAAATAGTTTAGTAATTCGAATCGGTTGTCATGGGGCAGATACGAATACCTGCCCCCCTTTCCCGTGCTATTCCTTCGCATCCTTCTTCCAGAAACCTAACATGAGAGCTGTCACAGCAGCACCAATCAAGATAGCAACCACATACATGAGCGGGTTACCTGTTACTAATGGGATAACGAATAATCCCCCGTGCGGCGCTGGCAAGCCAATTCCAAATATCATCGTTAATGCTCCGGCAATGGAGGAACCAACAATAATGGATGGAATCACGCGACCAGGATCTGCTGCGGCGAATGGAATCGCCCCTTCCGTTATAAAGGAAGCACCCATGACGTAGTTCGTTTTTCCTGCTTCTCGTTCAGCAATCGTAAACTTCTTTTTGAAAAACGTTGTAGCTAACGCAATCCCAATTGGCGGCACCATTCCACCAGCCATTACAGCCGCATGTGGTGCTAAGTTCCCTGCATCAATCATGGCAATTCCGAATGTGAAAGCGGCTTTGTTAATTGGTCCACCCATGTCAATGGCCATCATTCCACCAAGAATTAACCCGAGAAACAATAAGTTACCTGTTCCCATGCCACCTAACCAGTTTTCCATGGCCGTGTTCAATGCAACGACAGGTTCAATGACCACAAACAACATAATAAGACCGGTAATCAATATTCCAAAAACAGGGAATAACAAGACTGGCTTGATTCCTTCTAACGATTTCGGCAGTCCACTAAATGCTTTTCTTAAACCAATTACCACATATCCAGCTAAGAAACCGGCGATTAAACCACCTAAGAAACCAGCACCGCCAGAGGCAGCCATTAATCCACCAACCATACCAGGGCAAATCCAGGACGATTAGCAATACTCATGGCAATGAACCCGGCTAAAACAGGAATCATTAATCCGAAGGCATTTCCACCACCGATGGTCATTAAGGCATCGGCAAGGGGATGATACGACGGATGATCTGGATCAAAGGCTTCAATACCAAACACAAAGGAAAGGGCAATTAAAATACCACCACCAACAACGAACGGCAGCATGTTAGAAACACCATTCATAATGTGCTTGTAAAAACCTGATTTCCCTTTTCCACCTGACTCGTCTTTCCCACTACCGCCGCCAGCGGCTTTATACGTTGGTGCTTCTTGTTTTACTGCTTTATCAATTAATTCCTTTGGATTACGAATCGCTTGGGCTACGGGCACTTGAATGACAGGTTTCCCGTCAAAACGATCCATCTCCACAGCCGTATCAGCGGCGACGATGATAGCTACCGCGTCTTTAATGTCCGCTTCCGTTAGCTCATTTTCCACACCACCGGAGCCGTTTGTTTCCACTTTAATGTCTATTCCTTGTTCCTTCGCCTTTCCTTTCAAGGCATCTGCTGCCATAAACGTGTGAGCAATTCCTGTTGGGCACGCCGTAACAGCTAATATCTTCCCTTTCGATGGGGTGCTTTCTTCTTTCTCTTCTTCCATTTCTGCTTCTTTTCTATCAATAGCTGCCAGTACTTCGTCCACGGAAGAGGCAGTCTGCAACGTTTTACGGAAATCCATATCCATCAAAAAGCTAGAAAGCCTTGATAAGGTTTGTAAGTGGGCGTTGTTTGCCCCTTCACTTGCGGCAATCATGAAAAACAAATGGGCTGGTTGACCATCAAGGGATTCATAGTCGATTCCCGCTGTCGAACGTCCAAAAACAATGGCCGGTGTTTTTACAGCATTGGTTTTCGCATGGGGGATAGCAATTCCTTCCCCAATCCCCGTCGTGCTTTGTGCTTCACGAGCTAAAATGGCTTCCTTAAATTTGTTGGCATCAGCCAATTTCCCTGCCTTATCCAAGGTGCGGATCAGTTCATCAATGACCATGTCCTTTGACGCTGATTGTAAATTCAGGTCAATCGTTTCTCTCGTTAGTAAATCCGTAATTCTCATGCTGTTCTCCTCCTCAATTCCATCTTTCCACATTAATTTGTGGCAACAATTTATCTATCGTTTCTTTCGTACATAGGTCATTGGAAAAAGCAGTGGCACTGCCAGCGGCAATTCCGTATTGAAAGGCTTCCAAATCGTTCCCGTGCTCCGTAAAGGAGGCCAAAAACCCTGCCACGAGAGAATCTCCCGCCCCAACGGAGTTTCGTAATTCTCCCTTTGGTACATTGGCATAGGCCGTTCCTTCTTTATTAATGAGGAGGGCACCCTCGCTACCTAAGGATACGATGACATTTTCTGGGCCCCTAGCTAATAGCTTTTTCCCATACTCCACGGCTTCCGCAACGGACGTGATTTCAACATCAAACAACTCACCTAATTCATGCTGGTTCGGTTTAATGAGAAACGGCTTTAAATGAAGGGTGTTCGTCAACGCTTCACCCGAAGTATCCATGATGAACGGAACCCCGTGTTCCTTACATTTACCAGCGATTTTTCCATAAAAATCAGAGGTAATTCCCGGCGGCAAACTGCCTGCCAACACAAGGTAATCCGATTCCTTAAGGGCAGCTAATTTTACGAAAAAGGCTGTTCTTGCTCCTTTGAAACGATGGATCCGTTCCCGTTGATTTCCGTTTCCACAGATGATTTTACTTTCACGTTTACTCTCGTTGGCTCATCGACTGTGGTGAATTTGGTGTCGATGCCTTCCTCTTTCAAGGCGTGCATAATATAGTCACCTGTAAATCCGCCAGCAAAACCGAATGCCGTGGTCGGCACCCCTAGCCTTGTTAACACACGGGAAACGTTGATCCCCTTTCCACCTGGGTAAAAGGCTGTTTTCCGTGCTCGATTTAATTCCCCTAGTTCTAGTTGATCCACTTCCACCACATAGTCGATGGAAGGATTTAATGTACAGGTGTAAATCATGATGTCACTACCTTTACGGATGTTTTGTTCCCATAAGGGGCGAGTATTTCCTGATCGGTTTCATCAGTAATGATGGTCCCTTCCTTCAAATCCACTATTTTCGAAAAGGTTATTTCATTGAGCTTCGACCTGTCCGCTAGGATGAAGGTTTCTTGGGCTAACGTGATGGCTGTTTTTTTCACCAACGCTTCGTCTGGATCTGGTGTTGTATAGCCATAGTCCGGATGAATGGCGTTGACGCCAATAAAGGATTTATCAAAACGATATTGCTGCAGTCCTTCGATGGCACCGCTTCCAATCAATGCCTTTGTTTTCTGCTTAATGAAGCCACCTGTTAAATACGTGTCAATGTCCTTTTCCAGTAACTCATCTAAATGGGTTAACCCGTTCGTCACCACTTTGACGTCTTTGGCCGTAATATGAGCGATCATTTGCAAAGTTGTTGTTCCTGCATCAATAAAAATACAATCACCATCATTGATTAATGATGCTGCGTACTGGGCGATGTTCTCTTTTTCCTTGCGGTTCTTCGCAACTTTTTCCGTTACGCTCAACTCCTCCCCTTTTCGCTGAAGGAGAGATGCCCCGCCATGAACACGCTTTAGTTTCTTTTCATCCTCTAACTGACTTAAATCTCGGCGGATGGTAGACTCGGAAGCGGCTGTTGCCTCTACCAATTCATGAAGCTTCACCACGCCTCTTTCTTTCATAAGATCTAAAATAATTTGATGTCTTTCAGGAGTCAGCAAACAAAACACCTCCTCGAAATGAATGGGTATGCTTATTTATGGTTTTATAATAACGGAAGCCCTTCCAAAAATCAATCATTTTCTTTCAAAAACAATCACAAACATTTAAATACAATCATTAACGTTCACCAGTTGGAAGGAAATCCTTTGAAATCCAGCGTCAGGAGCAAGCCTATTTTTGGCTTATGAACCTGTTCCTATTCTGTAATCGGGCGGTGCTATTCGGGTGGTGCCAGGCACCACCCGATTTCCGTAAAAACAAAAAGGGAGGAAACACCTTTTCTGGTGCTTCCTCCCTGTCTTATCTCATTATTAATGCTCCTACCACAACTAAAACATAAACGAATAAAAAGATACCCGCCCCTTTTAAAATTAGCTTCCCATAATAGTTTTGCAGGAATTCGTTCGTATCCACCTGCTGCTCTTGCTCATTTAACACGTTTCCTTCTTCCTCTATTAAACCACCATTTGTCCATGTTTCCATTTCTAAAGGAGGAGCCATCAGTTCAAAGTCTGATCGGCATCTATCACAATTATGTAAATGCTCCTTCACTGCTCTAGCTGTCTCAGGGGAGCAGTCTCCCTCAATATAGAGGGGCAGCAAGTCCCTAATCAGATAACATTTCATCGATGTTCCCCTCCCTTCTCAATAATCGTTTTCGCAAATCCAGCTTTGCCCGATGTAAATTTGTTTTCACTTTCGCTAGCTTCCAATCAAGGACTTCGGCAATTTCCTCATAGGAAAGCTCTTGAAATTCCCTTAATACAAGCACATGCTGGAAATCCTCTTTTAACTCTCCAATCGTCGCCATGACAAGCTCTTTCCGTACCTTTCCGTCAAAAACCGCTTCTGGACTCTTATACAAAGACTGTTCCATGGAAACGGATTGATCAATATCGTTATAGTTGTATTTCGTTTCCCTTCGGTACCAATTGATAAAAGTATGATGGGCAATCGTATAAAGCCATGTTTTTACCGATGACTTTCCCTTAAAAGAGCTTAGGCCGTTAAATGCTTTGAGAAACGTATCTTGTGCTAAATCTTGAGCGACTTCCTTTTTTCGTACACGCCGGAGAAGGTAGCGGTAGATCTCTTCATAGTGAAGCTTATATAAGTCCTCAAGGGTTTGCCAGTTTTTCATCTACCAGAAATACCAGATGGACATCCATAAGGAAACGACGGCAAAGAATCCGTACATAACAATCGTTAATATCCTAATGGACTTTATTTTTTCATAATCTTCTTCGGAAGGGCGTAAGACCGCTGCCCCTTCCTCCTCCTTCTCCAGGCAACCACTGCATTCCATTTCATGCTGCTCCATCCACGCCATGCTTTCCGGCTCCAATTCACCCTCTTGATACAACTCATATAGATCTTTAAAAACGGCACACTCTAGCTTCTTACTCATATAGCCTCTCCACTCTCTTTGTTTCACTGTCTACAAGGAACAACTCATGATACGACCTTCCAAATGGGCGAACGACCACGAGCCAACCTTCTCGAATGTTATTCTCCCCATCAATAATGTGCGTTAACTTCGTTCTTGTGGCATATGGAGTAAAATCAATTTCCTCCATTACTACCTCCAATGCCTCTTGCCCATCTACTACTTCCGTTGTTGTTAACGGAATTCCTGCTAAATCCATCCCTTTAGAAAAACTGAAAAATTCGCCGCCAGCATAGTAACCAAAGGAGTAACTAGCATGTAACTTCGATGGATCACGTTCTTTTTTATACCAATGCCACGCACTATTAAACCGCTCCCTGCGCCAATCCTCTTCCTCTAGCCCTAGCGATTCAACAATTTTGTACTCCAACACCTCATAATCCGCATCAAAGTAACCAAAATAATCCATGACTTCGCCTTTTCTTCCGTCTATAACAAGCCTGTCATCGGTAGTTGTCCTGAATGTTAATTCAATCGTTCGGTTACTGTAGCCGTAGAAAACATGTTCCAAGACGTAAGCCGGCATTGGTTGTTCTATTAAGGCATACCATTCTCTTATGATAGCATCAATTTCCCCTGAGGAAACAGCAGTATTTCGCAGGGTCTCCACAGGATAATTAATGTCTAACTCATGAAATTCAACTACATCTTCTTTTTCCCAAACGAAGAAGGTTCGGTCACTTTCAAAGGGAGAGCCATCGGAAAATCGCGGTGCAACCACTACTTGTACACGCTCATTACCAGAACTAGTCTGCTTGCTATCAACTGTACTCACCGTTACAGTTAAATCCTCTTCCGGCAACAGCTTTCTCCCCATTGCTTCTAGTAAACGAAGGGAGCGTTCTTTGTACTCTGCTTCCGTTAAATACTCTCCTGTAGCAGGTGTTTGCCGGTGAAGATTTAACACCAATCCTGATACCCCGTGAATATCCACCACATAATTCTCCGATTCTAACCGATAACGGTTATGAAAATCCTCCTGTGTACTTTGCCCGTAATAAAAGGTCGTTTCTCCTGTCAGCCTTTCAGCTTTTTCCATCGCTTCTTCTAAGGTGACCAAGTCTACCTCTTCAAAATAACGTAACTGAACTTGTGCAGTTGTATTTGCCATTGCAACATCTCCCAGATTATAGGCAGGGTTTATTAACAGGAGAAAAATAATAGCCACAACTCCTTTAAAGGGAACCTTGAGTTTTTCCAAATACTGATGCTCCCCACGGGCAAGGTGATGGTACGTCATTAACAGCCCTAAAAAGATAAATAAAATTGGATAGCTCAGAAAGATTATTTAAACCAACACCATTGATTCTATCTACTAGGAGTGGTATTAGGGCAACCCCCACAAGAAAATAAAATGGAACGAGTGTAAGGGCTTGAGGTTTCCAGTATCCTTTAAAGAATAAGAGCAATGTTCCGAGAATGACAGACAAGACAAGGAGAAAGCCAATGACATCGCCCCATATCACCCCGAATTCTACTACGTAAATTACGAAACTCGTAATGGTATGTAGAATAGGGAGGGAAAGGACGAGTATATCGAACGTATAAAACATTCCTTTATTTGTCCGGTCATTAATGGTGATCATATAGAAGAAGCCCACGACAATGATATAGCCAAAAAACATAAACGATAAAAACTGCCGTACAGGTCCATACGAATTGGCAAACACTTCCGTTAATTCCGTTGCTTGAACTTGGTGGAGCATTTCAACAGATAACCCCACAAGTAAAAGAATCCTTACGGCAAAACCAACATAAAAGTTAGCCTTTCTTTGATCGATGTTTTTCCACAGTAACATCACTAAGGCATACAAAGCTAATCCCGTTAACAGCCATTGAATAAATAACTTACTAAAATTACTTAACAGAAAAAAAGTATCTACATGTAAAACAAACCGACTGATCAACTCCAAACGTCTCGCCCCTTTACTTATATCTTCGTTCCTCTATCCATATAGACAAACGCCGATCCATAAAGTTTCATTTTCTTTTATTAAAATTAATCGGGTGGTGCCTGGCACCACCCGATCAAAAAAGTTCCTGCCTCCCATGAAATTGGGGGGGGCAGGAACTTTTTATTGGAACTTATTATTATTTCGAGGCAACACCAACTTGTGCATAAGCCAGCAGGTCCATGTAATTATAGTAATCTCTAAGTGTTATTATGTCTGACCGATTAATACTATAGTAATCACCTAGAATAGCTAAGCCTCTTCCTTTACTGGCATTAGGGTGTAGAATATCCAAACTTCCCTCTCTATTTCGAACAACACTAAGCTCTCTCACAACTGAAGTAAGCATATCCTCTAGTTCCATAAGCTCATATTCTGTACCTATTACTGAGGTTTTTAAGATTGGCTCCTGAATTTCTTGCAGAGAACTCACCAATTTTATAGATATAGGTAAGTGTTGAAAATACTCTCTATGTTTAGCTAAAAGCGCATGAAGATACATTGTTTTTTCCGTAACAACAACAAATTTACAACCTAACTCTAGTAAAAATTGGCTTACACCCATTACATTAAAGATACTGTAAGTTGCTGTTACAGGAATTGGATTATCAAGTGTACGAATATATGCACCATTTGCACAGACGATAGCATCACAACCCTCTAAATTATTGACGATAGGAAGTGTTAGTAAGGGATGTCTCTCTGTTGTTAAAACAATTTTGTGTCCAGCTTCTTTTATAGCTTTCAATACTTCCGTCGTGTATTCGGTAAAATCCCCTTCACTTGAATGCAAAGTTTCATCTAAATTAAAACTAATTAACTTCATGATAGCAACCATCCTTTTACAAAATTTTCCGTCAATCGAACAAAGTAAGGATTAGGAGTAAGGAAGCAATTCGATTTTTAAAGGGGGAGAAGTGACAAGGAATATCTCCTCATCACCTCACGAATATAGAAAGGTATAATAAGCTTTTGTCATTTTTCAACCTACAAAGGGGGTGTATTAACTTTCTTCCATTCTTACTATATCGAACCAAAGTAAACTGCAGATTAAGGCCATCTAATAGTTTTGTAAAGAACAGTAAATGTTTATTAACTTTTTGAATTTAAAGTCAAAAAAGAAAAAGACATCACCCCTTTGTAAGGAATGCGTCCCCTTCCATAACTGCTTTTTTATCTAGATGAGAAATATCATTCATCATATACCCTATGTTTCTAACCGTTTTAATGTATGTTGGATTGCGTCTTGACGGCTCAATTTTTTGCCTAATCCGACTTATAAATACGTCAATAATCCGTTCATCCGTTGGATCTTCATCACCTAATAGTTCACACATGAGATTATAACGGGATAAAACCTTTCCTTTGTTCTTAAATAGATAATAGAGTATTTCATACTCCTTTGGCGTTAAGTCAACAGGCTTCCCTTGTATATAAAACATAAAGTGATCAGGTTCAAGAGTCAAATTCCCATTCGTCAACTGGACTTCCTTTCCGTTTCCTGAAACATCACCTGTTTGACTTCCTATACAGCACAAATTCCCTCTACGAATAACTGACTTTACCCTTGCAATTAGTTCCTTATAGCGAATCGGCTTAATCATATAATCATCTGCCCCCAACTCTAACCCGAGAACAGCGTCTAATTCATCGTCATTAGAGGAAATAATGATGATGGGAGTCCAATTGTTCTCAACATTCCTTAATTCTCGGCAGAGATCGAGACCGTTGTTCGTTGATATATCTAAATCAACAATAATCGCTGCAGGTGTAAATGACTGAAGGAGCTTCAGGGCATCTTTACTCGTACTAACGCCAAAGGAACTAAATCCTTTTATCTTCAAATCATTTTGGATTTTCAAACGTTGGTCTTTATTATTATCTATGATCAGTACTGATTGTTCCAACATCCATCACGCTCCACTTAAACTGGATTGGCAATAAATGAACTAGTTTAAATCAAATCGTTTTCCATTCACTTCATAAATAATCCACTCTGCAATATTTGTGCAGTAGTCTGCGATCCGTTCAATATAGCGCGAGATATAGGCCATTTGTGTTATTTGCTCCGTGGTCCCTGTTTCCAGTGCAACCACCTCAAAAATAGATTGTACAAACTGACTATACGCCCTATCCACTTCGTCATCCAAAGAGGCAATTTTTTGGGCCTCTAGTACATTTGAATTTTGATAGGCGGCTAATGCTGCTTGCATCATCATTTTGGCTTTATCGGCCATGGCAAGTAGTTGTTTTTCAAAATGTTTGAATTCTTCTTTTTTGTCCATTCGTTTAAACGCTTTGGCCATGTCCACGGTCAAGTCTCCCATTCTCTCTAAATCACTGGAAACTTTTAAACTTACAATAATTTTTCTTAAGTCTGATGCTACTGGTTGCTGTCTAGCTATCATCACAGTCGCTCTTTCGTTAATCTCCAACTCTAACCGATTAATCGTTTCATCAAACATAATAATATCGTCCATTTTTTCAGGTTGTCTTTCCTCGATGGCCTTTATCACTTCACTAAAGCTGTTTTCAACTCTTGAACCTAATTCCATAATCTCGTTCTTAAGCTTGGTTAATTCTGTTTCAAACTGACCACGAATGTTCATCTGTATTCCCCTCTCTTATCCGAATCTACCTGTGATATAATCTTCTGTATGCTTATTTGTAGGATTTGAAAAAATCACATCCGTATCATCATATTCAATGACTTCTCCATTTAAAAAAGAAGGCTGTTTTATCTGAAATTCGAGCAGCTTGCTGCATGTTGTGTGTAACGATGATGATAGAGTAGTTTTCTTTCAATTCTCGGATGAGTTCCTCTACCTTTAAGGTGGATTTTGGATCTAATGCAGACGTTGGTTCATCCATTAGAATAACGTCTGGTTCGATAGCTAAGCATCGAGCAATACATAGACGTTGCTGCTGTCCACCAGATAAACCATAGGCATTATCGTGGAGGCGATCCTTTACTTCATCCCAAATGGCCGCTCCCCTTAAGCTTTTTTCTACAATTTCGTTCAACACCTTTTTTTGGTTAATTCCATGGATTCTCGGTCCATAAGCAACGTTCTCGAAGATAGATTTAGGAAATGGATTTGGCTTTTGAAATACCATTCCAATACGTGTCCGAAGTTCTTCTACTAAATAATTATGATCAAATATATTTTTATCCCTGTATAATATTTCACCAGAAATCTTCACATCAGTAACTAACTCAACCATTCGGTTTAAAGTTTTTATATACGTAGACTTCCCACAACCGGACGGGCCAATAATGGCAGTAACTTCATTTTCAGTCATGGAAAGGTTAATATTTTTTAACGCGTGGTTTGCACCATACCAAAGATTTAACCCCTTCGTTTCAAGTACGACGTTTTTTATTTTCCGGTTCTTCTACAATTCCATTGGATACTTTGTCAACACCATTTCTTTTAACGGTTAATGTTAATGACATGGGACCTTCCTCCTTCAATTCAAAATGACTTCGGAATTTTTTCAGATGACAGCAATGGAATTCACGAAGAAAAGTAATTTATCCTTATTGCTGCTAATTTTGCATATTCATCCACGGGAGCATAGACGGGAAATGAAACGTTACCCAAATTTCCCTGTTATATAATCTTCCGTTTGCTTTTCCTTTGGATTTGTAAATAATTGATTTGTTTCATCCGTTTCAATAATAGAACCATTAAGAAAAAACGCTGTTTTATCAGATACTCGTGCTGCTTGTTCCATGTTATGGGTAACGATTACGACCGTATACTTTTTCTTTAGCTCATTAATGAGCTCTTCTACTTTAGAAGTACCGATAGGGTCCAGTGCCGATGTTGGCTCATCCATTAAGATGATTTCAGGTTTAACAGCCATTACCCGTGCAATGCAGAGTCGTTGCTGCTGTCCACCAGAAAGACCAATTGCATTTTCACTCAATCGATCTTTGACTTCATCCCACAGCGCTGCTTGGTGCAAACTTTCTTCAACAATTCCCATTAATTCTTTTTTGTTTTTTATTCCATTCGCTTTAGGACCATAGGCAACATTATCAAAGATACTTATTGGAAAGGGATTTGGTTTTTGAAAAACCGTACCCACAGATTTTCTTAAGTGAGCTACATCGACTCTAGGATCATAAATTTCCTGGCCATCTATCCGAACATTCCCTTTCAGATTTATATTAGGAATCAAATCATTCATCCTATTTAAAACACGTAAAAGGGTTGTTTTCCCACAACCAGATGGGCCGATGAAGGCAAAAACTTCATTTTCTTCTATATTAAGGGAAATATCATATAGAGCCTGTGTTTGACCGTAAAAAAAGTTCAAATTTTTCACTACTATTTTAACTTCTTCTTCCTTTGGAGTAACCATCTGTATCCTCCTATTTCACTAATTATGCGGAAAATCGTTTCACTAATAATTTAAATATAGATGCTGCAGCAAAGTTAATAATTAATATTAGGACAATTAGCACGGCTGCTGTACCAAATGCCATCGTCGTATTTCCAGTTTCCATTGCGACTAAGTAAAGATGTAGAGCAAGGGTCCTGCCTCCATCAAATACGGATGATGCTAGTAAAAGGCTTCCTCCTAGCGTTAAAAGGAATGCTGCTGTTTCACCGATAACACGTCCTATCGATAAGATAATACTTGTTGTGATACCTGGTAATGCTAATGGTAATACTATTTTTTTGGTTGTATACCAACGGGTCGTACCAAGTGCTAGACTTCCTTCTTTCAAATTAGCTGGAACACTTCGAAGGGCTTCTTCTGAAGCACGAATAATAATAGGCAAAATCATGACAACCCCTGTTAAGGCACCTGATAATATGGACCATCCTCCAGTAAATTCTCTTAGTGCAATAACAAAGAAAAGAAAGCCAAACATACCATGTACAATGGATGGAATCGCTGCTAATAATTCTGTTGCAAAACGGAGGACGCTTTTGAATCGACCTTCAGCCATATACTCGTTTAAATAAATGGATGTACCAACCCCAATAGGTGTTGCAATTAGAATAATGAGTCCAACTAAATAAACTGTTCCTATAATTGCAGGAAAAATACCACCTTCTGTACCCATTCTACGAGGGGAATCTAAGAGAAACTCCATACTAATTACAGAAAGCCCTTGGCTCATAACATAAATGACAATAGCTAAGAGAATGAGGACTGTTAAGGTTGCTGCTAGACTCAATAACGTAAAAGCGAACACTTGATTCCGCTTCACTCTTATGAGGTGATTTGTTTTGAATTCTACCATGATTACGTCCCCTTCCTCCTAAGTACTAATGTTAGAGAATTTATAATAAGGATAAATAAAAATAAAATAATTCCTGTCGCAAATAAAGCTTGACGATGCTCCGGACCAGCGTACCCCATCTCGAGGGCAATATTTCCTGTTAATGTACGTAAAGGAGCAAAAACAGCTTCCCACCCTGGAATTGGGAGTTGTACACTATTTCCGATTACCATAATAATAGCCATCGTTTCACCTATGGCTCTACCAACCCCGAGAATGACTGCAGCAAGGATTCCTGATTTGGCTGCAGGTACTACCACTTTATAGATTGTTTGCCATTTAGTGGATCCCATTGCTAAGGAAGCTTCTTTATATTCTTTTGGCACTGCTCGTATAGAATCTGATGAGATGGAAATAATCGTGGGTAAAATCATAATAGCTAAAATTAATACCCCCGCTAACACCGAGTACCCTGTTTGATAACCGGCTGGCAAAAAGTCACTTAAAGGTCCACGAGTTATACGACGAATAATATCTATGATGACCACCATACCAAATAGACCGATAACAACCGATGGAATTCCTTCTAAAAAGCAAGATTGCCGGTCTAACTAATTTAGTAACCCTTGGAGGTGCAATTTCTACTAAGTAAATGGCAACAGCAAATGCCAATTGGTGCACCAACTACAATAGCAAATATAGTTACAATTACAGAACCAACAATCATAGGAAAAATTCCATACACTTGATTAGATGGATTCCAAGTTGTCCCCATAATAAAATCTTTGATACCATAGCCTATCATGAAAGGTAAGCCTTCTTTAAAAACAAAAAACGTTATTAGACCCAAAGAGATGATTGAAGTTAGAGCCATAATAAATAAAATACCTTTAACAATAGCCTCTTCGATGTTATTTTTATTTGTTCTCTCCTTTTGAAACTTCAAGTTTTATCACTCCATGACAAATCAATATGGTTATTTGGTTACACACTAGTACCTATCGCACATCTATCTTAAGTAGAATGATTGAATAGTCAAAGAACAGGGCAGCGTTTCCTACCCTGTTCGTTGCAAAGCTTAGTTTGACAAATTAGTTGATGGATACATATCCGTTTTCTACAACAACTGCTTGCCCTTCTTCGCTTAGGACAAAATCAAGGAATGCTTGTGCTAAATTGCTTAATTCAGCCTCTTCATTTACTGCATAGTTGTATGGTCTTGATACTGTATAGTCTCCAGATTTGATATTATCATCTGTAGGCTCAAATCCATCAATCGCTAGGCCTTTAACTGTATCTGACATAGCTCCTACGGATGCATATCCAATTGCATATGGGTCACCTGCTACTGCAGAGAGAACTCCACCAGTAGAATTGTGAATGAGGGCTGATTCTATTAATTCTTCATCACCTAATACGATATCAGTAAATGCACCTCTTGTACCTGAACCATCTTCACGGCTAACGACAACAATGTCCACATTTTCGCCACCGACTTCGGACCAATTAGTGATTTTTCCAGCAAAAATATTAGTAACCTCTTCTAAAGTAAGCTCTGTCATTGGGTTATCTGGGTTAACTATAATTGCAATCCCATCAATAGCAATGGTGTAATATTTAATTCCTGTTTCGTCTTCTCTAATTTCTCGGGATACTGCACCAAAATCTGCTGCATTTTCTTGGGCAGCTGTAACACCTGCACCTGATCCACCACCAGCAACTTCCAAACGAGTATTAGGATGTATGTCCATAAATGCTGCTGCTAACTCTTCAGAAAGTGGTTGTACTGAAGTTGAACCGGCCATTGATATGGTACCTTCTAAACTAGTAGCTTCACTACTATTAGTGTCATCTCCACAGGCTGCAAGTAGAATCATGAATAAAGCTGTCGTAATTAATAATAAGTATTTTTTCTTCATTTAAGTATTTCCCCTCTCACTTCTATGAGTATTTTTGCTTACAAGTAAAACTATAAAGGAGAATCATGAAGATGAAGTTAAGTTAATGTAAAGTGTTCTTTATACTTTTGTAAATGCTCCTTTACAAACTTTTTTTGAGCTCAGGTTGAAATACAGAAACTATGTTTTAGGGCGAGTCCCTAAAACATAAATCAAAGATTCACTTTGCATAATCGTTAGTCTTTTGATGCTCCTAATTTATATCCAATCCCACGAACGGTTTTAATATACTTTGGATTTTTCGTATCTGCTTCGATTTTTTCCCGCAAATGACTAATATGGACGTCGACAATTCTTGTATCACCAACAAACTCAAAATTCCAAATGGCATTTAAAAGTTGATCTCGTGATAGTACCTTATCTTGATGATTCGCCAAATATACTAATAGTTCATATTCCTTCATTGTTAGTTCGATAGACTTTCCTTTCAAATATATTGCGTGATTTTCTGGATAGATTTCTAATTCACCTATGGTGATTTGATTTGTCTTTACTGTTGCTACCATTTCCTTTTGGTCTTGTGTTCTCCTTAATATGGCTCTAATTCTTGCAATAACCTCTCTTGGACTAAAGGGTTTAGTTAAATAATCATCTGCCCCTAGCTCTAATCCTAGTATTCTATCAAACTCTTCTTCTTTTGCTGTTAACATTAGAATAGGAGTTAATACTTTGTTCTGTCTTAGTTGTTTACAAACCTCTAAGCCATCCATTTCTGGCAACATAATATCAAGAACAATTAGATCATATGTGCCTTGCACAGCTTTTTCAAAAGCCGTTTTTCCGTCCATAGCAGTCGTTACGGAAAATCCACTCTTCTCCAGATTAAATTGAAGTAATGTAACAATCGACGCTTCATCTTCTACAATAAGAATATGCTGTGACAATCTTAAAACCCCCTAATTATCTTCAAAGCATATAGTAATTTAATTTAATCGTATTAAATATAAGGAATTCATGTATACACTATTTCTGTTAATGTTTTGTAAATATTATGTAAATTCATATATAATTTGATACAAAAAATGCGCAAGAAAGTCACCGCATTTTAATGATTAGCTATAGAATTGTAAGTATAGGATTTCCAGCTTATGCACTATATCTATCTTTTGTAATTAATGTATCTTTAAAACTTAAGATTAAGCGTTCAAATATACGATCCCATGTTTGTTCTAAGGCGAACTCCCTTGCCTGTTTCCCCAATACTTCACGGAGTTCATCCTGTACTAAAAGCCTAGCTGTTTTCCTTACGAATTCATCCACATTTTTCGGTTCACATAAAAAACCAGCATGCCCCTCTTTAATTAAGTTCTTTACTCCTCCAGCATTTGCGCCAATGACCGGTAATCCAGATGCTTGTGCCTCTAAAACAACGTTCCCAAAGGTCTCTGTTGGGGAAGGGAAGAGAAATACATCACTAGATGCATATATTTCCGCCAGTTCCTCCCCTTCTAAAAATCCTGTGAACGTTATTTGATTAGATTCACTCGTTGATAATGACTTATATAAAGGACCATCACCTACAATAATCAGGTGGGTATTTGTTTTTATTTCTTCAGGTAACGAGTGGAAGGTTTCTAACACGATGCGAATATCCTTCTCAGGTGAAAGCCTCCCCACATAAAGAAGGATATTTTTTTCTTTTATTTGATATTTATCTCTGATCCTATTGGATTTTTTTTCGGGAGTGAACTCAATGTGGTTAACTCCTCTTCCCCAAATATCAATGTTAGGATGAACGTTGTTCGTTAGTAATTTGTCTTTTGTAGTAGCAGACGGAACATATACTTTTTCAAAGGGACGATGAAACCAGGTCATGTATTTCCATATCCATTTTTGCATGAACTGAAGATGATAATATTCTAAATAGTCATCGAAGTTCGTATGGTAAGAAGCAATCATTGGGATATTGTGTTTCTTTCCATAATGGGTGCCATAAAGACCAAGATTAAACGGAGTCGTAACATGAATCAAGGTAGGCTGAAAAGCTTTTAACGTTTCATTGATATAGATTGGATTTGGAAGGGCCATTCGGCATTCAGGATACAACACAAAAGGAATACTTGTAAAGCGCTCTACTTGAGGAACAGCTGGAATGGGATTGCTACTCTCTGGGACAAATAGTTTATAATCAATACCCACCTTTTCTAAATAAGTAACATACCTTTTTAACGTGCGGGCAACACCATTTACTTCCGGTGCATACGTATCAGAAAATATGGCAATTCGCATCTTCCTTCACTCTCCAATCTGTTAATGTGGTACTACGATCGGTCTTCCATCCTTAATTTAACAGATTTTTCGGAAAGTTTTATGAAGATGGTGTAAAGATTTTTTAAAGAAAACTCCACAATACATAAACGTTGCCTTTACATTCCAATAGTATGATGACATTAACAAGTAAATGAAGGAAATGCCATTTGATACGAGGGGGAATATGCGTGAATCGCGTCGTAACTTGGGTAGTAACTGGTGATGAGCAGATGTTTAACTTTGTGAATCGAAATATTAAATGTAGAATTTTTGATGTTATTCTGCCAAAAATAACACATCTTGGTGGGGCAACTTTCAGTCTTGCTTCCTTACTTCTTCTAATCGTATTGGCTGATGGGGTTGTTCGTCTTTGGGGAATCCAGGCCATGGTTTCCCTTGTAGTCAGTCATCTGTTCGTTCATTTTGTAAAAAAAATGTATTGCCGAGAACGTCCTTATACGAAATTATCGAATGTCAATCTTTGCGCCAGTCCCTTAAAAGACTATTCCTTTCCATCAGGGCACACAACAGCGATTTTTTCCATCGTTATGGTGTTTTGTATTCACATGCCGTATCTTGGAATTGTACTCCTGCCTATTGCTTCACTTATTGGACTTTCCCGAATATATCTTGGTTTACATTTTCCAACAGATTGTATTATTGGTGCCTGCATTGGTATCTTTAGTTCTATTCTCGTTGTAAATGGGTTTTCCTTCTACTTCTAAATTTCATGAAGTGTCCGCAATTGCTTATGTTGTGTAAGAAATAATTTGTTCATATATTTCTTTAGGTCTTTCCTCTGTTACCAAATGTCCTGTTTGTTTTAACACTTCAAATTGGGCATTTGGTAAATCGTTAAATAATTTTCTCCCAATATGAACAGGGACTACTTTATCTTCTTCTCCCCAGATAAGCAATGCTGGTATATGGATTTTTTTTTAGTTGTTCGGACGACAGATCTCCTTCCCGGTACCGTAATAACCGAACGAGGGCTTTATAAAAATTTCTGTCCCCTAAAGGTCTACCAAATTCCCTCAGAAGATCATCGTTAATCAAATTGTGGTCATAGAGAACATTCTTTAAATAATCCTCCACTTTCTTCATCTTAATGTACTTTTCGACGAAGTAAGAGAAAAACGGGATATAGGAGCTGTAAATGAGTGTTCTCTTTGCCCGTCTTAAGTACCCAGAACTACAAAGTAAAATTAATTTTTTTATTTTGTTAGGCTCAATTTTTGCCGTATTTAAAGCAATTTGCCCTCCCATCGAGTGCCCTACCAATGTTACTTCTTGCAAGTTAAAGTAATGAAAGCATTCCAAAACTACCTTCCCGTAGTTTTGAAAAGTATATTGAAACGTTGTGGACTTTTCACTTCTTCCAAATCCAGGCAAATCAATGGCAAAAACAGAGAAGTGACGTGCTAATAAAGGAATTATACGATGAAAGGTATACGTGGACGATACGAACCCATGGATGAGGAAAATTGGTGGCTTTTCATTAAGGACATACTCACAGTAAATGTCTACATTTCCTACTCTTATAATCTCTTGGCTAATACTAAAATCGTTCACTACATCTGCCTCCACACTTTTTCAACTATTTTTTACGAAAGTGGTGTAGATTATGTATGTTTATTCTATGTATTTAGCCTATGTAGTGTGCTTATTTAGGACCATGAAAAAAAGTCCCGCCTTTGGAAGGGGGGACCCTATTATTACCTATAAAACGTTACACCATATCTGTTTTTCCTAGGTTCATGGAATAAGAGTCGTTCAAATAACCTTCAATGAAGGCAGCGAGTGCGTCTTCTTCATGGTGACCTATAATCAGATTTGCATTAGCTTTCACATTGGGAGCAGCATTCCCCATGGCAACTCCTAAGCCAGCATGACGAAGCATGGCAACATCATTGGGGCCATCACCTATTGCAACAACCTCATCTCTTCTGATTCCATAGGCACGGATTAATGTTTGTATCGCAGACCATTTGGACACACCACGTGCTACAATTTCAAATCCATTGTCCCAGTGGATCACCTCTGCATCCTTTGTAAATGGCATTGCTAAGGATCTACTAGGGTTGCCAGTATGAACACTATACTTTAATACTTCCCCATAGTCTGCCTGCCGTAAGTCACCAATATATCGAGGAGGCACTTTGCCTTCGAGTGTCCATTGAATGACTTCCTTTGATCGTTCCTTACAATATACACCTGTCTCTGTATGAATAATGACGTTACACTCTTCTTCAGCAGTTGTATGATGAAATAGCTCTTGGTCTATTTTTACCGGTTTCTTTTGAATTAATTTGCCAGTATAACCTTCATATAATGCTGCACCGTTTAAACAAATCATTGGCGTCTTCAGCCTTAATTGTTCGTGGTACGGAACCGTAATGTCGTATTGCCTACCAGTTGCAAGAAAAACTTTTACCCCATGATTAATTAACATATGAATTGCTTCTTTATTCCTTTGGGAGATTTCATTTGTTTTCGTTAGTAACGTACCATCCATATCAATGAAGACTGCCCGAATATCCACTGCGTACTACCCCCCTCCATATTCTGTTAAGGGTATCGTATCATTTGCATGTAAAGTACGTTTGAAGATGGTGTGTGTTTTTTTATAAAGTATTTGTTTCTAAAAATTACAATACTAGTAAACCTCTCCACCTCCCTCGGATAGATTTTGATGGAGCATCCCTTATCTTGAATACAGTACAAGATCAGTTTGTTAAGCCACCTTGGGTGACTCCATTACTGAATAAAGACTAATTAACGAAGACAAGGTTTGTTGTGTTCTTTTTGACAATTCAGGAACGTTTGCCTGAAAGGCCAACCACTTCTTTTCAGAAATTAGCATTCGGGTGTGCCTGGCACCACCCGGTTTAGCAATCTATAAATAATGGAGTAATGAAGTGGCGATGATGAAATATACAGATAACCCTACTATGTCATTTATTGTAGTAATGAAGGGACCAGATGCTACTGCAGGGTCTATATTTAGTTTATCAATTATTAACGGAATGACGGTCCCTGTTAACGTAGATACAATGATGGTGATAAACAAGGATATTCCAATGACAAATCCTAATGTCAAACTTGTATTTGGTAGTAGGAATGTTATGAATGTTACTATTACTCCGCAAACGCTCCCCATCATTAAACCTGTTAACGTTTCTCGCTTTAACAGCTTAATGATGCCGTTTCTATCAAACTTTTCTAAAGCTAACCCCCTAACTACAATGGCTAAAGACTGTGTCCCCGTATTGCCTGCCATATCGGCAATTAGGGGGATAAAAATTGCTAAAATAGCTACTTCTGCTAACGTTCCTTCAAAGCCTCCAATTAAACCTGCTGTTAACATTCCAATAAATAATAATAAAATCAACCATGGCAATCGCTTTTTCGTGGCCGTAAAGGCATCCACATTTAGGTCCAGGGCCCCTTTTACTGCTGCGAATTGGCCAATGTCTTCGGTAATTTCTTCTTCCATAACATCGATAATGTCATCTACCGTTACAATTCCAATGATTTTTTCTTCACTGGTTACTACTGGAACAGCTAATAAATCATAGTCTTTAATGATGGTAGATACTTCCTCTTGATCGGCAAAGGCAGAAACGGAGATAACTTGTTCTTTCATGATATTCTCCACTACTTCTTCCCTAGGAGAGGTGATCAATTCACGGAGAGAGACGATCCCAATGAGTTTATCTTCTTCATTAGTAACATAAAGATAATAGATCGTTTCTGCGTCCATTCCAACTTCTCGCAATTTCTCTATGACATCAGTAACCTTATCTTTTGCAGACAACGTAATAAACTCCGTTGTCATTATCGATCCAGCTGTATCTTCTTTATACGATAATAATAATTTAATGTTGTTTGCTTCTTTTTTATCCATTTTGCTTAGTAAATAAGAAGCTACACTGTCTGGTATTTGCCCAAAAAAGTCTGTAATATCATCTGCTGCCAGCTCGTTTAACATCTTTAATGCGAACTCATCTTCTAGCTCAGAAAATACTGTTTTTTGCTCCGACAATGCTAGCCCTTGGAAGATTTCCGCAAATTCAATAGCCTCTAGATAATGATAGACAAGTTTTCTTTTGTCCTTACTCATTTGTTTAAAGATTTCAATTTGATCTTTAGGGTGAAGCTCTAAAAACTCTTCTCGAAAATTTTCTTTGTCTTTATTTTTCAAATACAAAAAGAGGTAATAGGTAAATTCTTCCCTGTTCTTAATGTTTAATGTTTTTTTCATGATGTTCTCCTCCTTCCTGCGAGGGCACTGAAAAAGGTTGTTTTATACCTTTGTCTATGAACCCTCTATACTTCCTTATAGATGTTCCACATCCACGGTTAACACGTAATCAATTTTTTTTAATAAGATAATAAATTTCTGTCGTGTATTGCTTTTCTGGTGCTGAAATTCTCAAATCAATTTGTTGATTCCCATTGTCTAAATCTCTTAATTTTATGTCACGAATCGTTATATCACTTTTTTCATTTTCATTTAGTCCTTGCCCTTTTTTCTCTATGGTTTTAATGAGTTCTGTCATTTTATAATTTGGCTCCATGACAATTTTCACAGCCAGTTCTCTTTCTCTTAATGTGGCTGGACCAACGGATTTTATCATCATTGGCAGGAAATTTACGGCAATGATGAGTAAAACAACGGCAATGACGGCTTCAGAATAAAATCCTGCACCGACGGCAATTCCTAAACCAGACGCAGCCCAAATCATGGCAGCACTTGTTAATCCCGAAATAACGTCATTGTTTCTGCGAAGGATAACACCAGCACCGAGAAAACCGACCCCGCTGACGATCTGTGCTGCTAGACGCATAGGGTCCATGGCATTATAAGTAGGTGAGGCAAATTGATGAAACGACTGAATCGATACAATCGTTACTAAACAACTAGCGACACTAATGACCATACATGTTTTGAGTCCTAGTGGTTTATGCTTTAACTGCCGGTCAATACCAATAAACATTCCGAGAAATAAGGCTATCGATAATTTCATCAACATTTCTAACTCAAAAATCATGGTGATGCCTCCTTCCTTTGTACCTAGTTTCAGTTTTCCCAAATTTCCATTATATAAAGAAAGACACCTTCAACGAAAAGAAGGTGTCTAAAAGAGAGTAAAACATCTTCCATCGTTGAGCTTTAGCACTGTGTGACATAGGGTTCCCCCAGCTACGTTAAAAACTACCTTCGTCGATAGTTATTGTTGACCCATTGGCGTGTCTCCACATTTCTGGGCAGCAGCTTATCTTCACACAGGAGCCTCACCTAACGAAGATCCTATTTTATCTTGGTAAATAATCTAATAATGCCGTAGCAATTGAGAAGTAAATCAATAACCCTAAAATATCGTTGACTGTTGTAATAAACGGTCCCGATGCAATTGCAGGGTCTAGTTTTAATTTATTTATGGCTACTGGTACGACAGCTCCAATAATCGTTGCAACACTAAGTGTTAAAAATAAGGAAACCCCAACAATCCCTGCCAATACTAAGCCACCACCATCAGCATACAAGAACGGAATGACAATGATAAGGACAACAGCACAAATCACTCCAAGCATGACACCAGTTCCAAATTCCCGCTTAATCGTATGCCACAATCCTTTACGCTCAAAGGAACCAGTAGCTAGAGAACGGACCATTACAGCAAGGGACTGTGTTCCCGTGTTACCAGCAGAGTCCATGATTAAGGGAATAAACACTGCCAACATTACAATTTCTTCAAGAGTTTCTTCAAATGTCCCGATAACCCCAGCAGTTATTAAACCAAAGAACATTAACATGATAATCCACGGGGAACGCTTTTTGGCTGCAGAGAAGGCAGTGATATTTACATCCGTTCCCCCTTTAGCTGCTGTGAAATCATCAAAGTCCTCTGTTGCTTCGTCTTCTAATACATCCATCACATCATCAACGGTTACGATACCAATGAGTTCGTTTGTATTAGTTACAACAGGAGCAGCTAATAAATCATAATCCTTGATTAATTGGGCCACCTCTTCTTGGTCAGTGTGAGCTCCAACAGAAACAACTTGTGTACTCATTAAATTCTCCACTGTCTCTGTTAAAGGGGCCACAATTAAATCACGTAAAGAGACAACACCCACCAACTTGTCTTTGGCATCAACAACATAAAGATAATAGACTGTTTCTGCTTCAGGTCCTTCTTTTCTAAGGTGGTCCATAACTTCCGATGTTGTATCAGTAGCTTTAATGGAAATGAACTCTTTTGTCATTAATGCCCCAGCCGATTCTTCTGGGTAAGACATAAGTTCAATGACTTCATCTGCTTCTTCTTTATCCATGGCATTTAAAATATCTTTCGCGTGAGGTTCGTTAATTTCCCCTAAGAAATCTGCCGTATCATCCGCTTGCATGTGATTAAACATGCTAGCTGCGTACGTTTCATCTAACTCTTTTACGACTTCTTTCTGTTCCTCCACCTCTAAGCCTTGGAATATCTCTGCAAATTGCTCTGGTGATAAATACTCATAAAACATCGGTCTTTTGTCTTTGTATAAATCTTGGAATAATTCCACCTGATCTGTTGGGTGTAGCTCCAAAAAATACTCAAGAAACGTTTGTTTATCTTTGTTTTTTAGTGACTTGAAGATCGTTTCAAAGTACTTTTCACGAGCCTCTTCATTTAATCTGTTCATACCAATTACCTCCTTTGCGAATATGTACAGGATGGGTGTTTTTTTATAAGTTCCTAAAATGCCTCGAAATATACACCCTTCCTATTTACCTTCCCTCCCTGAAAACATAAAACTAAATAATCAACTTTACTTTATA
>JAJOJL010000045.1 GCA_021208645.1 Bacillus sp. (in: firmicutes)
TCTATTTTATAACACTGTAGGTCGAGGTCCCGCCCGAACAGTATAATCTACGCCTTTGGAGATTGTGTAAGACCTTTGTCGCAAGATAAAGGCAGTGGTCACAGAAAAAGGAAAATCTTACAAAGAACATGCCTTCCGGTCTTTGTAGGAAGCTCCATCAAATTGCGGAAGCAATTGGAGAGGTTCACTGTATAAGTTACATAATCCGTAATCTCTCTTATCTTTCAATGCCACAGGTAGGTATTCCACCTTATACTTCATCTTCAACCTTTTTTTCGACTCTTGCCCTTAAATCAGAAACAACTTCTTCATGGGAAAGTCGTTTGTCTTTAGATTTCGCCTCCAATTCAGCCTCCTTTAATTTAAAGTAAATATCACTTTCAAACAGTTTCCGTTCATAAGCTTCAATGCTCATAACTACCATGTCACCATAACCGTTCTTAGTCAAAAAAACAGGTTCTGCTGTTTCATGAACAGTTCTAGAAATATCAGCAAAGTTATTCCGTAAATCTGAAACAGGCCTAATATATGGCATATTAACACTCCTCTTTTTATTGTTAGCAATATATTATCAAAATTATGATAAATGATACAATGAGTACATTGTTTAGTTAACCCGAAGAAAATACAGTTGACGCGTCCGTGACAGGAAGCGAAGGGGTACGGTTTTAAAGCCTGATATGAGAAACCTAATCATATCAGGCTTTTAAAAACATGCAACGGCTTCTTTCATTACAAGAGACTGGTGAAAAAGGGAATAGCGCTCTTTTTCACCAATCTCGAAAGACCGTACCTCGCTTCCCTCAAATATGGAGTACTCCCTCTCCGACAAGGAAGCACGGAACCGTCCCCCCGCTTCCTATCTAATAATACATACTCTCCACATAATCACACTTCTGGCATCTTCTCACCATAGATCCTTCTTTAAAATCATGACGACAATTTTGCTGAATGACTAAAAGGACTCCTTTAAGCTCAGCCAAGGATTTTTCCAAAGAGTGAATCTCCTTTTTCAAGGTTTGTACTCTGCCATACTGCTCCCAATTATTTATAGATCTTGGATCCATGATCAACAAATTCCTTTGCTTTTTCTTTCATGCCTTCCTGTATCACTTCATGTTCCGTCAAACCCTTTTCATGGGCCATATGTTTTATATCATGTGAAATTCTCATGGAGCAAAATTTTGGTCCACACATGGAACAAAAATGGGCTGTTTTCGCTCCCTCAGCAGGTAACGTCTCATCATGATATTCCCTTGCCCTCTCAGGATCTAGTGACAGATTAAACTGGTCGTTCCAACGAAATTCAAAGCGTGCTTTTGAAAGGGCATTATCACGAATTTGCGCACCAGGGTGTCCCTTCGCTAAATCTGCTGCATGAGCTGCTATTTTATACGTAATAACCCCTTCACGGACATCCTCTCGATTTGGTAAACCTAAATGCTCCTTTGGAGTTACGTAGCACAGCATGGCAGTCCCGTACCAACCAATTTGCGCCGCACCGATAGCAGAAGTAATATGGTCATACCCAGGAGCAATATCCGTTGTTAACGGTCCTAATGTATAGAATGGAGCTTCTTTACAAATTTCCAGTTGTTTTTCCATGTTTTCTTTTATTAAGTGCATTGGCACATGCCCTGGTCCTTCGATCATGACTTGAACATCATGCCTCCAAGCAATTTCTGTCAATATCCCTAATGCTTCCAATTCTGCAAATTGCGCTTCATCATTGGCATCTGCAATGGAGCCTGGTCGTAATCCATCCCCAAGAGATACGGAAATATCATACGCTTTTAGAATCTCGCAAATTTCTTCAAAATGAGTAAATAAAAAGCTTTCCTGGTGGTGAGCTAAACACCATTGGGCCATAATGGAGCCACCCCGTGAAACAATCCCTGTCATTCGTTTTGCTGTTAGTGGAATGTGATGAAGTAATACGCCCGCATGAATAGTGAAATAGTCTACACCTTGCTCGGCCTGCTCAACTAAAGTATCCCGGTATACTTCCCACGTTAAATCTTCTGCAATCCCATTAACCTTTTCAAGGGCTTGGTAAATAGGGACAGTTCCTACTGGTACTGGTGAGTTTCGAATAATCCATTCTCTCGTTGTGTGAATATTTTTTCCAGTAGATAAATCCATGATCGTATCGGCTCCCCAGCGAGTGGCCCACGTCATTTTTTCCACTTCTTGTTCAATAGACGAAGAGACGGCTGAATTGCCAATATTCGCATTTATTTTAACGTGAAAATTCCGACCAATAATCATTGGTTCCGCTTCAGGGTGGTTAATATTAGCGGGGATGATTGCTCGACCGTTGGCCACCTCTTTACGAACAAATTCAGGCTCCATATTTTCGCGGATGGCAATAAACTCCATTTTCGGAGTGACGATACCCTTTCTCGCGTAGTGCATTTGTGTAACATTTTTGACCTGGTTTAGCGCGTAATGGTTTTTTTATTTACGTTTGGATACCATTCCATATTTGCTCGAGGATCCCCTTGTTTGAAGCCATTATCCTCCGGCTTAATTTCTCTGCCATCATATTTTTCCACATCTTCCCGCTCAAGAATCCACTTACTCCGAAGGGGAGGCAAACCTTTCCTCACGTCCACCTCGTATGTATAGTCTGTATACGGTCCACTAGTGTCATAAACTCTAACGGGAGCATTTTCTTCCACTCCAAAATCACTTTTAGTAGATTCTAAAGTAATTTCTCTCATGGGCACTTGAATATCAGGTCGAGAACCCTCCACATACACTTTACTACTTGCCGGGAATTGCGATTTCAATTCGATGGTTAATTCTTTTTGACTGGACATCTTTTCTTCCTCCTTAGTCTTATTGAAATAAGAACTAAGTTACACCATTTGGCATAAAAAAATCGGGCTCTGATTTCCAGAACCCGATGGGATGTACAAATGACAATAAAAGGTCAGGAAGATAGTTGCTGCTCCATCTATCCGTTGATCCCTCTCATTGATTTATACTACTTCCCTACGCTGGTATAACCCAGATCAGGTTCAAAGGGTCAAGGAATTAAGAGCGCTTTCCTTTCTCAGCCCAAGCTATATGGGCTCCCCTAGTAGAACTTCATCAACAATTATATTCATTGATATATAATAAATACCAATTATGTAACATTAAGTCAATAGTTTTTGGGAAAAAATATACATTTAAGGCCCCAGCCATTTATTCCTCCACGACTTTACAGAGACCCTCATGGACAATAGACTCCCAGCCGTCGTTCATGCGCTCCCGTGTTTGGGCATTGGTCATGCCAGGCCCACTAGGAACGACAGCGTCCGGCTCACCCCATCCGCCATGGATCAGCGTAAACTCCGTCTTGCTGCCAAGGTCTTTCAACCTAAAGGACACTTCCCAACCCCCTTCGCCCCATGAAAAAACAAGTAGCGTGGGTGCTTCCAGTTTCAGTACTTTACAAGCCGTCGGGCCAATGGGGATTCAATCGTAAACTCGGCACCCTGCTCCGCCTTAATGTCATTAGGCATGAACCAGGCTTCCATGCCTTCAGAAGTAGAAACGGCATCCCAAACCTTTTCTATTAATGCCTGAAAAACTGCAGTCTTGCGTATTTCTGGTGTTTTAGTGTCGCTCATTTTATCTTCCTCCTAAATATGTCCATATGTAACCAAAAGGTTGTAAATTAAATTATACGTAACCTTACGGTTACGTGCCAACCTTCATACCAAACTAGTTTACCTATCTAGATCCACAAGTACTCAAAGTACGCCCCCTCTATCAACGGAAGCACCGTCCCCCTTCCCCCCTGCATACCCTGAATAAATCCACAAGCTTGAGGGATGCTATTGTTACAGATTATGGATAAGGGCGGGCAGAGATGAACAATTACACGAATGATAATACAGCTAGAAGATATCGAGCCCATGTGAGTGTGCTTGGGACGACGCAAATACATCTTCGGAACCCGGTCATCATTGCATGGTGGAGTGCTGCTTTTCCGGGCTTTGGCCATCTCCTTCTGTCCAAATACCTCAGGGGATTTGTATTGTTCATTTGGGAAGTAGTGGTCAATTTAAAAGCGAATGTGAATTTAGCAATGATCTATTCCTTTCAAGGAAACATTGATCAAGCGAAAGCCGTCCTAGATACACGGTGGCTTCTCATCTACATCCCCGTTTACATCTTCGCCATCTGGGACAGTTACCGTACAACGGTGGATATGAACAAAGTCCATGTCCTGGCCGAACGGGAGGAACATCGGTTCAATACCTTCAGCATCGGCGCGATGGAAATCAATTACTTGGATAAACGGAACCCAGTCATGGCAGTCATCTGGTCCTTGTTTATCCCAGGCCTTGGCCAGCTTTATATCCATCGAATTATTACGGCATTCTTTGTTATTATTTGGGCAGTTGTATTTTTCTACTACTCACACGCTCTAGAAGCCATTTCCTTATTGTTTCTTGGAGAAATTGAAAGATCAACAGCCGTCATCAAACCGGAGTGGCTGTTGTTTTTCCCATCACTCTATGGGTTTTCTGTGTTTGACTCGTACATCAACACGGTGGAAAATAATAAACTCTATGATAAAGAGCAGCGTCAATTTTTTCAGCAAAACTATCAATCTTCAGCATTTAAAATCGTCAAAGGGCAAAAGGTGAAGTGATCATGCAGCTATTTTCCACATTTGAACATACCATTCATCTCGAGATGGCATTGACCACATTGGAAAAAAAGGGGATTAAGCGGGAAGCGATCTTTGTTGTGCCCCTCGACAACCGTACTGAAACACGTAAAGTGTTCGACAATATGCATCGATCTGATGGGACATCTCTCATTGATGTTGGGGCGGCGTTGGCCACAGCATTTTCGGTGGTGGGTGCCAGTATCGGATTCAAACTGGCATTAGGACCCATATATTGGGGGCTTATCGGTGCCGGTGCCGGCTTTCTCTTGGGCTTTGCCATACGGCTTTTTACGGAATTGGTGGTAAAAAAACGGCGAAGACTCCTCAAAGGTCTTCAATCTGAACTCATCGTCATTGTGGATTGTGCCGATTCGCAAGCAGAGATGGTGGAGAATGTATTGTTCAGCCACTTTGCCTTGGGGGTGGCGAAGGTGAAGTGACACAGCTATGACCCTTCGCCAGGTCAGGAAACGCGATTTATGTATTGGTAGTTGTCAAAACAAGGTAGCTGCGAGCCGATCATGGATGCTTGGGGACTGGCATTCCCTAACCGCAGATAGAAGTACAATTCTCCCTCTTTGTAAGTCACCCCCCTCCAACATTCACTAGGAATAATTAGATCCGGCTTGCTTCTGCATCCACAAAAATAATTTGGAAATCCCTATGGAAATGAGAAAAAACAAATAATAGAAACCGAACAAGCCAAAAAAGTTGACCCATTCGTACATGTGAAACAGGTGAAGCCATACCATGATTGGCTTCATGACAAAGGCTAACACGCCGGACAAAATAAGGGCCCAACATACACATTTTTTTCCCGATTCATGCACCATTGGTACAAAAACATGAACAAGACGGGAACGAGGGAGGCGTCGAGGGCAAAGCTTGGGAGAAACGGCAGCAGCTCGTACGGGTATTCCCAAAGGCCGTAGATTATTCCGATGGCATTGGTGTAGTGAAACCAGACGTGATAATTGAGGCCGAAGAACCCTAACAACAGCGCCTTCCGTTTATCCATATAAAGAAACAGGGCAATGAGGGGCAGGATCAGCATCAAAATAACGAGCCAAAACTGCCACGTGCCCATGTTGGAGTAGGCATTCCAATATTCGTTTTGTAGATGGGTGACCGATGTCAATTTCGCCCTCACTTCCTGTAGCAAATCCAGCTGTTCCTCGCTCACATCCACCGCCTCCAATCAATGATTTTATTTACAAACTAATATCCCCTCCTATGAAAAATTTATCCAACTTTCCACTTCGTCGATAAAATTTTAAAAATATTAAAATAAATGTTTCTGAGCTAGTATAAGTTACTAAAAAATTGCCGAAAATGTAGGTAAAGATAAAGAGTGTGCAATGGCTTCGCTCATTGCTTCGATTCTGTATAAAAAGATCAAAGAAAGATCTTTTGGACAGAATCTACATTTCATAGAATCTTCTAAGGGGCGTGAAGTTGATTGAAAACGCTGGAGAATGAAGTTGTGTTGCCTGAGGAGCTGCCGGAGGATGTCAATGAGTTTTTGGAAATGCTTTATGGTATTGTGGTGAAAAATTAGCAGGTGAAGTTGTAAGCAGGAAGAGACGATACATTTATATGCAATCATTCGTGGACATTGGCCTTAAAGGGATTAGGTTGGTGTCTTTTTTTGTTTGTTTGAATGGGGGGGAAGTATAGGGAGGTTGAAGCTAGCCCGAACCTGTTCAAAGTGGTTATGTTAGGGCAGGTTGCTTGAGGAATCGTGTTGCAACTTGCTCATAAAGGTGAGTTAGAGCAGGTTGCTGTAAGATCCGGAGTGCAACTTGCTCCAAAAGGTGAAGTTAGGGCAAGTTGCCAGAGGAACTGCGTTGCAACCTGCTCC
>JAJOJL010000136.1 GCA_021208645.1 Bacillus sp. (in: firmicutes)
TTATTGGTGAAAACCATTGTCCAAATGAAGTTTTTCGTGTAATCTTATCCATGAGATTTGTCCTTTTTTATTGGATTTGGACGGGATTACCACCTGACTTATCCATTATAAAGGACTTTTTCTTTGCACAAAATAACTTTATTGAACATTTTGAGTATTTTTAATAGTTAACCTAAATTAATGCAATACTAGTGATTTGTATCACCTTGATAACGCTTTCATAGAATTAAACTTATTTTAAGGAGAAAATTTCGATATTTTCTAAAATTAATGAATTGTTTATCAATGACTCTCCTTTCCTTCATAAGAAAAGTCGTAGAGTAGATCACATCTTTGCTTTAAGATATTAAAGATTTATGTTATCGGAGTTTTCTAACAAAAAATGAGGAGGTAATTTATGTGAAGATTACGATTAAAAACCTATTAGTACTAACTTTAGCTATGGCAATCATCTTTACAACATCTGCACCTTTTTCCCAAACAGAGGCCGTGTCTAAGCTTGGCAATTCGCAAGATAATTTTAAGCAATTAAATGAGCAAGGGAATGAACTAGACATGGATCATGTTATGAACTTGATTCAGTCAGGTCAACTTGGTCAAGAAATGAAAATGGAGGCAAGACCTTTAGTAGCATCTAACGAGACAGAAGGGGAAGAGCCAGAAAACATCGAAATTATCACCCCATTATCAACCCAAACCGAATTACCGCCAACAAGTTATGTGGACCAGGATGTGGAAGCAGATAAGAAATTTACATTGACTTTGCAAGAAGGGGATGTGTATTTAGGGGGCGGAGTTGTTTACTCTGGCTTTACCATTGACCATAAGCTTCCAGGGCCAACAATCATCGTTAATGAAGGGGACATTGTAGAGTTTGAAGTAATCAATACTGGAAAATACCCACACGGTATGTCCATTCATGCAGCATATACACAAACGTCTAAATACCTTGGACACTTAAAGCCAGGCGAAACAAAAAGTGTAAAGTTTAAAGCATCATACCCTGGAGTATATATGTATCATTGTGCACCTGGAGGGCATGCAATCCCAATGCATAGTTTATTTGGGCAATATGGAATGATGGTCGTCCTTCCTAAAGAAGGAAGTTATGAGTTTGATAAAATGGGTAAAGAAATTGATTTGGAAATGTTTATTATACAACACGAAATTTATGGATCTGGTACAGATTCCATTAAGGAAGATCCAATGTATGTCATGTTTAACGGAAAAAATTTCCGTTATGTAGAAGATCCGGTTAAAGTCCATCCTGGAGATAATGTTCGGATTTACTTTTTAAATATTGGTCCAAATATACTTTCTACTTTCCACGTAGTCGGAGGTATATGGGACCATGTTTACTGGCAAGGACATCCAGATAATTTATGGTACGGAGGACAGACCGTACTTGCAGGACCATCAGATTCTTGGGTGATTGATTGGCGTATTCCAGAAGATGAAGGAACATATTTGTTCGTAACCCATGCGTTCGGTAGTGCCACTAGAGGTGCAATTGGAGCATTCAGCGCTAGCTGGGACTATACGGAAGATGAATTAGATCGGTTAATTCTTGCAGATGGTCCTGAGTATTCTGAAGAGGAAATGGCAGAGAAGAGGGCTAACGCAGTTCGTATTGTTAATCCGTATGCCCCAACTGAACATACGGAACCAGTTGTAATTGGTCCAGACCAAGAAAAGGTATCCATGAATATTCTAGGGAATTCTTTTGAAATACCAGTTTTAGAAATTCCTATTGGTACAGAAGTAGAATGGACAAATGAAGACGTTTTCCCGTTTATGGAAGGGGAATATACAGGGAAGCATGATGTGTTTTTAGTATCAGGTCCAGAGCGATTTTCATCACCGATGCTTGGGCATGCAGAAAAGTACAGCTTTACTTTTGAAGAAGAAGGGGTCTATGAATATATTTGTACCGCTCACCCATACATGGAAGGGAAGGTCATCGTATACGACCCGAAGCTTGCTGATGAAGGGGGAGTGGCAGGTGCCTGGATCTATGTTGCTCCATTTGCCTTGGCAGGATTAATTGCTATTCCAATCTTTTTCAAGAGAAAGCGCTCCCGATCAGCGAAATTTGAAGAAGCGGCATAAATTATTGGTCAATGGGAGAGGAGCTAGTCAATAGAGATTAGAAATAGATAGTTACTTGTATAGGAATTTCACCTTTAGGTACCTTGCACCTTGATTCCCACTAGGAGCAGGTACCTTTTTTCAACAGTTTCCATAATGGAGTATGGAAACTGTTTGAAAGTGGGGGTTAAACTAACTAAAGCTTTAGGAAAAGGGGTGAAAAAATGAATAAATTAGGGATGTTTTTCATTGTTCTAATATTCATTGGGATGGGATATACAGCCTATTCATTCTTTATTAATGATAATGTTCGTGAAGTTTCAGCTATCGAGCGTATCGATGGGGAAGATCCGATTAAACTAAATGAGTATATTGGTGTGAAGAAGACAATTCTACAATTTGTTGCTGTTCCTTGCGAATGTTGTGCCTATTCTATGCCTTTTGTGAAAGAATTTGTAGAGTCTCAGGATGATATAGATGTTATTACTATTGTCTTTTCAGGTAGAGAAAGGGAAATTCTAGACAAATTTCTAAATGAATACGAAGTGGAGCATGTTTGGGGAGTGGATTTAAATAGAGATTTAGCGTTTAAATATGAAGTAAGATGGTCACCAACCTATGTGTTTTATGATGAGGATGGGACACGACTTGGAACTTATCCTTATATTATAGGTACGGCGGAGGAACTAGGAGAGCGTTTTCAAGAGGCATATGATGGTTATTACGGGAAGCAGGAGTCATAATGGAGATCTGGTTTGCTTTTGCAGCGGGTTTTTTATCTTTTGCTTCTGCCTGTATACTCCCACTAATTCCTAGTTATATAGCTGTAATTACTGGATTATCCTTATGGGAATTGGAAGAAGACAAGGTAAAACGATTTAAAATAATGCCACGGAGTCTAGCTTTTGTTGCAGGTTTAATCATACCACTCATTTTAATGGGAATGGGTGCCACAGCAGTAGGAAGTCTTTTTACAGCTTCCTTTTCAACGTTTCTCTCTCAATTTCTGGGCTTTATCGTTATTTTATTTGGCCTTCATTTACTAGGCATACTGAAGATACAAGTGTTCCAGAGGGAAGTAAGGTTCCATAGACTATTTCAGAAAAAAGGTGGAGTTGTAACTGTTGCCCTTATGGGGATGGCATTTGGCTTTGGCTGGACCCCATGTATCGGACCCATGTTAAGTTCTATCCTTATTTTAGCCGCTGATTCAGAAACAGTTTGGCAAGGAGGAGGGCTATTGTTCGTATATGGTTTAGGACTTGGATTGCCATTTATTTTAATAAGTCTCGTCAGTACTTCTAGTCTCAAACTTCTTAAATTCTTGCAAAAACATATTCGAGTTCTTTCCATTATTAGTGGTATTTTATTAATCATATTAGGGTTATTGCTTGTAACTGGAAATATGGCATACATTACTCCTAGTTTTTAAAGGCTTTTATTATGTGGGTTGTTAAAAGAGTAATAAGGTTAGGAAGGAGGAAAGATCCGTGAAAAAAAGAGTTTTATTGACGATGTTATTTATTTTATTACTAGTTTTAACTGCATGTTCATTATCGGCTGCAAGCCTTTCAGATGTTACCGTTACTTTCGAAAATGCTGACGAAACCTATGAAGCTGGAGAATTTGTTCCTTATATTGTTACTTTAAAAGATGATCGTGACAATTATCTAACGGTAGACGAGGTTTATCTATATATTAACATGGAAGGTATGAACCATCCCATGGAAGGAACAATGGAAGAAATGGAATCTGGTGTATATGAATTACCCCTTCCATTATCCATGGCCGGGGAATGGTACGTAGTTGTAACAGTGAAACAGGGAGAGGAAGAGCGGGAAGAAACCTTTACTGTATATGGAGAAGGAGAAAGGGTAATGGAATACATGAAGGGCTATAACCATGATGAGAAATAATTGAAAAATTAACTTCGTGCGAGCATGTATGGAGAAATCTCCGAACACTTTGAGGGGCCTGGAAGAAGATTATCCTCTTTCAAGCCCCTTCTTCTGTTATGTTGTCCATCTGTCAACGACGATGGCAACTAAATACCAGTTATCATCTTCTTCCTCGAATACAAGGATAAGATTAGCCCAATTAAGTTCGCCTTCTGTTTCTGATACGTAATAACTTACAAATTGGGCATCTTCATACTTTTCTTCCACATTAACAATTACATTACCGTAAGACTCAATCTCATTGATGGCAATCACTTCTGCCTCACGACTAAAGTCCCTAATATAAATGTATTCTTCATAGTACTCTTCTGGAGTAAGGCGGATAGTATGGCCGGAACCATCTTGTGTTCCCCATTCATACTCTGTTGTATCCTCATGGAAAGAGGCTACTTCCTCATTAGAAAATTGTAAGTCTTCATCTTTATTTACATATCCGTAAGGAGAAAAGCGGACCCCACGGCTTGGATGAACATATTCTGATAAATTTTGGAAATTTTTATTTTCCAATGCAATGACAACATTATCCGCTGCGTTTCGAAGTTCATCACCATTTGCTGTTTCATTTAACTTTTCATCTAACTTATTTTTTTCTTCTTCTAACCTATTTATTTCTTCTTCCAATTCGCTAATTTCCGTTTCCAGACTAGAAATGGTCTCATCCCTTGAATCTAATTGCTCTGTCAACTCGTTAATTTCTTCATTTAAACCATCAATTTCTGATTCCAGTTCCTCTATTTTCCCTTCATTTTCATCGGAGCAACCAGTTATAATTAGAAATCCTATTACTAGTGAGAAAAAACAGATTCTGTGTTTCAAACTATCACTCCTCATCTGAATCTTGTATATCCCATTCCCAAGAAAAGATCATAATAAACTTTTTGAAATAAATACTAACCTTAAAGCTTAATGAAGATATAAGCATAAAGCTTGAAATTGTTTTTATAATTGGTCAAAATATAATTGTGTGAAAATGAAAGATACTTACAAAAATATAGAACAGGAGAGACGGTATATGGAAATAGGTATAAGCACATTTGTGGAGACCACACCCGATGTTCATACAGGTAAAGTTATTAGCCATGCCCAACGGCTACGTGAAGTAGTTGAGGAAATTATACTTGCTGATCAAGTGGGGCTTGATGTATTTGGGGTTGGTGAGCACCACCGAGAGGATTTTGCTGCTTCCTCCCCAGCTGTTTTGTTGGCCGCTGCGGCCACTCAAACAAAAAATATTCGCTTGACGAGTGCTGTAACGGTTTTGTCTTCAGACGATCCTGTCAGGGTTTTTCAGGATTTTGCAACGGTAGACGGACTGTCTAACGGAAGAGCAGAAATCATGGCAGGACGTGGGTCCTTTATTGAGTCATTTCCCCTATTTGGCTATGATTTAAGTGATTATCATCAACTTTTCGACGAAAAACTGGAACTATTATTAAAAATAAGGGAGTCAGAGAAGGTGACTTGGAGAGGAGGACACCGACCTGCCATTGAAAATCGAGGTATCTATCCCCGCCCAGTACAAGACCCACTCCCTGTCTGGATCGGAAGCGGGGGAACTCCAGAGTCTGTCGTACGTGCAGGACAACTGGGGCTTCCGTTAGTACTAGCGATTATCGGGGGCAGACCTGTTCAATTTGCATCATTAGTGGAGTTATATAAAAAAGCGGCAACGAATGCTGGACATGATGTATCAAAGCTACCGGTTGCTTCCCATTCCCATGGGTTTATTGCAGAAAACACAGATGCTGCAGCAGATAAATTTTTCCCGTCTACCCAACAAGTGATGAATGTGATTGGAAGAGAGCGTGGGTGGGGTCATTATGACCGCTCCAGCTTCGATGCAGCGAGGAGCTTTGAGGGTGCATTATATGTAGGAGATCCTCAAACAGTTGCCCGAAAAATTATCCACCTCCGTAAAAATGTGGGAATTACTAGGTTTATGCTTCATTGTCCTTTAGGAACGATGCCTCATGAGGATGTCATGAAGTCCATTGAATTATTAGGAAAAGAAGTTGCACCTATTGTGAGAGAGGAAATTGCAAAATGGGAAAAAGACAATAACTAATGTTGAACAACAACAGTCTTAACTGGCTGTTGTTTTCATTTCATCATGATATGGTGAAAATTTAGGACTGTTGGTGTTCAATAACGACTAAAGGAACCAAACTTTTTAATATTGGAAGGACATTCACATGTTTTTAAAGAATATATAAACGTGGCGTCTATGCACACTTAAAGAATATAGAGAAAAAGGAGTTGTGAAAAGTGGACAATCCATTTATGACCCCATTGATAATTGCTATTGGGTTATACATTTTAAGTGAACTACTTTTATTCAGGTTCCCCTTCAAAAAGTTATTGTAAAATACATACCGGGATTAATAGGTATTCTTGGTGGAGCTATTTTTGTTATAACAATTTACTTCTTTTCGAGAATTAACAGAAAGTTATAACGTCCACTTTACTTTTCA
>JAJOJL010000110.1 GCA_021208645.1 Bacillus sp. (in: firmicutes)
CTCAGGCGAAGCCGAGGAGGCTCCACAACCTCCCGCGGAAAGGGAGTGCCTGTAGCTGAAATCAATACACATTTAAAGTTTCTATTCATGGTGGTGGCTGTAAAGCCATGGTTGTTTTAAACAGACTCACTAAGGTTTTAAAACTACTTTAATACAGTCATCATGTTTCTCGTCGAACACATCATAGCCGTATTCAGCCTTATCTAACGGTAATCGGTGAGTGATGATGTCTGTAGGATCAAATTCTTCATTAATAATTTTTTTATATAAATCAGGCATAAAATGTATCACCGGAGCTTGTCCCATTTTTAACGTAATATTCCTTGCGAAGAAATCTCCTAAAGGGAAGGCATTATACCTTGTACCGTATACACCGACAATACTAACGATGCCGCCTTTTCTGACAGCTTGGCTGGCGAGAATGATTGCCTGCATGGAACCACCTTGCAGTTTTAATGCTGATTCCACCATTTCAACTGCCGTCTTCTTTCCATCCATTCCAACACAATCGATAACAGCATCTGCTCCACCGCCAGTAATCTCCTTAATATGGGAGCCTAAGTCATCATTTTTTGTGAAATCAAAAACCTCTACATTGTTTGTTCGCTTCGCATGCTTCAACCTGTATTGAACATAGTCAACTGCGATGACCCGCTCAGCTCCTTTTAGCCAACAAAATTTTTGCGCTAATAACCCGACAGGACCACAACCAAGAACGACGACTGTGTCCCCTTTTTTTACCTCGGCTTGTTCTACTCCCCAATATGCAGTGGGTATTATATCGGACAAAAATAAGAGCTTCTCATCTTCCAGTTCACAATCTTCGGGAACAACAAATGGGGTAAAATTGCCATAAGGGACCCGGAGTAACTCCGCTTGTCCACCGGGATAGCCGCCAAAGGTTCCAGAATAACCAAAATAGGCACCTGCTTCTCCGTTAGGATTGGAGTTATCACATTGACTTTCTAATTCATGCTTACAGAAAAAGCATTCTCCGCAAGCAATGTTAAAGGGAACGATTACACGGTCTCCTTTTTTTACTCTTGTTACGTCAGGCCCAACCTCTTCTACAATTCCCATTGGTTCGTGACCGATTATGTATCCTTCTGGAAAATTCGGCACCATTCCGTGAACTAGATGGAGGTCAGAGCCACATATAGCTGTGCTCGTTATTTTAACTAATACATCATCCTTTTTTTCTATGATGGGATCAGGAACTTCCTTAACCTTGACATCTTTAATACCTTGATAAGTAACTGCTTTCATACCAATTCTCCTTTGTTTTTTGCTATGTTCTGCATTTTGAGTACTTCGTATGTATGAAAGTTCAAGTTAGATTTGGCAAAAAAAGGGTTGTATTACCCGGAAAAAGTATAGGTTTTCCATAAATGTGTATTTTATAAATAAGAATAGGAGATTTGGAGTGAAGCATGTGGACTTTCATTGGATTTGGAAAGCGATAATGATTGTATTCATAGCAACAATGTTATTGAGAGTAGCTGGGAGGAAGTCCATTTCTCAAATGACAGTTGCCCAAACAGTTTTAATGATTTCCATAGGAACATTAATGATCCAGCCAGTTAGTGAGAAAAATATATGGATTACATTTCTAATCGCCTTGCTCCTTGTCATCACCCTGATTGTGATTGAATATTTACAGATTAAATCTGATTTGTTAGAACGCTTTTTTTAGCGGGAATGCAGTCCTTGTGATAGAGAATGGAAAGCTTAGAACAGACAATTTGAAAAAACTAAGACTGACCGTTGATAAGCTAGAAATGCGACTGCGTCAAAAAAGTGTTCAAAGAATCGAAGATGTACAGTGGGCTTCCATTGAACCGAATGGTGAAATAGGCTATGCATTGAAAGAACATAAACAGTTCGCTACGAAAGAAGATATCCAAATGATTCTTGACCTGTTGCATGTGAAAATACCAGAACCTCCATTGAGAAAGCAGGCTATTAAAGGAGAGAAGGGTACAAACATTTTTAAAGAGTTAAAGGATAATAATGAAAATAGAAATAATCGAGATGAATTAAAATAAACTAGAAATAAGATGTGACTCAAGGGATGAAAATGCTTTTGAGTCATTATTCGTTTTCTTGGGAGGATACTTAATATATGGCTCTGTTAGTCTTTGTTGTTGATTTATGCTACAGGAGCTCGCTTTCCGCGGGCAACGCTTCAGCCTCCTCGTCCCTGCGGGGTCTTCTGTCTCTTCCTTCGTCGAGACAAATCGTAGCTTACTCATGAAGTAAACGCTCTTAGCCGTTGCTTTTCCCGCAGGACTTTGAGATGCTTCCTCGACATAGCCCACGCACGAAGAAAATGTGTAAGCATTTTCGAGGAGTCTCGCTCCTTTCGCAAAATCAACTCAATCTAAAATCAAGCATTATCTACTAACGGAGCCTAATAAATAAGAAAAGGAACGTTACGGTTTTCAAGAAATATGCTATGATGAGAAATGGACTAATCCAAAAAATAATACATATTCACAGGTAACACAACGATTGAATAAAAAAATTATTGGCAGGAAACCAATAACTAGTTATACATCTATGTTTTCAAGGTTGACTAGGTTAAAATAAATAAGAGTTAATGAAGCAATTTTAAATTTCTACACAGTTATCTTAAGGAGAGTTATTATGTTCATTGATATTAATGGAATGAAGTTAAATTATATAGTTGAGGGAGAAGGCTCTCCTGTTATACTTCTTCACGGTTGGGGCGCAAACATACAGGCATTTAGGCCGGTGCATAATCATTTGGCAAAATATCATCGTGTCTACACACTAGATCTCCCGGGGTTTGGTGAAAGTCAAGAACCACCTGAGCAATGGGGAACAGAGGATTATACTGATTTTCTACATGCATTTATTCAAAAAATGGAGATAAAAAATCCAACTCTGTTGGGACATTCCAACGGTGGCAGAATCTCTATCTTCTATGCTACGAAATACGGTGGTCTGAATAAAATCATTCTTGTGGATAGTGCAGGCGTGAAACCGAAACGGAAATTAAAATATTATATTAAGGTATATACGTATAAAGCAGCGAAGCATCTTTTAAGTCTTCCAATTTTGAATCGTTATAAAGATGAGATTTTATCTAAAGTGAAATCAAAGCTTGGTTCTAGCGATTATAAAAATTCTTCCGGTGTCATGCAGCAGACGATGGTGAAGGTAGTGAATGAAGACCTCCAGCATCTGATGCCAAAGGTGAATGTGCCTGTCCTGCTTATTTGGGGAGAGAACGATTTAGATACCCCCGTTTCAGATGGTGAAAAGATGGAGAAATTGATGCCTGATGCAGGGCTTGTTGTTTTAAAAAATGCAAGCCATTTTGCTTATTTAGATCAACTCCGCCAGTTTTTAGTAATTGTTGATAAATTTTTGGAAAAGGATAGAAGGGGTTAATGTCTATGATAGAAATACTTTATTTACTATTAGTTGCAGCTTGGCTGCTCCCAGTAACAGCAAAGACCATTAAGAGTGTCCATATGTTACAGTTAAATTCCTACCGGAACGAACGATATTTATTATGGATTTCAAGAAATTATAAAAGAGTATTTCAAAAGCGTGAGCTGTTTCTTCTTATTCCCGTTTTAACAGCCTTGTTCGCCAATGAACTGACTTTTCTTTTTAGTTCAATAGCCATTTTTGTTCTGTTATTTTTCATGCGTTCAAAGGAAGCAGAGAAAAAGAAGTTAGTCTACACGGCCCGTGTAAAACGTCTCCTTGTTACGACGTATATCCTTTTCGGTGTCATTCTCATGATCGCCTTCGGAGTAATTGGTTTGGCTGGTCAATTAACGTTTATCGTCCTACTGGCAATGGGTGTCTGGGGAGCCTATTATTTGGTGATGCTGGCTAATACCATCAATCTTCCAATTGAAAAACAAATTAATGAATATTATTTTAAGGATGCCCGCAACATGATTCAAGCATCAAAGAACTTAAAAGTAGTAGGGATTACAGGTAGCTTCGGAAAAACAAGTGTAAAGCACTTTATGCATGCCGTTTTATCCTCTAAGTTTAATGTGCTCATGACTCCAGAAAGCTTTAATACGAAATTAGGAGTGACAAGAACGATCCGTGAGCATTTAAAGCCCTACCATGAAATTTTTATTGCTGAAATGGGTGCAAAACAAACAGGAGATGTAGAGGAAATATGTGAATTAGTAGATCAACAGTACGGTGTCTTGACTGCCATTGGTGAGCAGCATTTAGAGACATTTAAAAGCCTTGATAATATTAAGCAAACTAAATATGAGATAATTGAAACCCTTCCTCAAAATGGCGTGGGTATTTTAAATAAAGATGACAGCAATATTATGTCCTATAACCCTGCCAATTCTTGCAGGAAAGTCTTTTATGGTGTGGATGAAACAGATGTAGACATTCATGCCAAAGACATTAATTATTCCAGCAAAGGAATGGAGTTTACAGTTAGTTTGAGAAATGGAGACACGGAAACTTTTAGGACTAAGCTGTTAGGTAAGCACAATGTATATAATATATTAGCTGCTATCGCCATTGGTTTAGAGATGGGAATGACCTTAAAGGAAATGGTGAAGCCCATTCGAACCCTTGAAGCAGTATCCCATCGATTAGAGCTAAAACGTACATCTGGCAATATTACCATTATCGATGACAGTTTTAACTCCAATCCAGTCGGTTCCAAGATGGCATTAGACGTTCTTGGAAGTATGGAAGGCTTTCGAATGCTTGTTACCCCAGGGATGATTGAACTTGGAGAAAAAGAGTATGATTTAAATAAAGCATTAGGGACGTATGCCTCGAAGAAGTGTGATTATATTATTTTAGTTGGGAAAAAGCAGACAAAACCTATACAAGATGGTTTAACAGATGCGAACTATCCAACGTCTCAATATTATATCGCTGAAAATCTCCAAGATGCCATCCAGCATATGCATAAGGTGGCCAAGGAGAAAACAATTGTACTACTTGAAAATGATTTACCAGATACGTTTAACGAATAAGGAAGGGGTGTCTCGCAAAAATGAGAACGAGAGTTGCTGTAATTTATGGTGGTATGTCCGTAGAGCATGAGGTATCCGTAATTTCTGCATTACAGGCAGTGCAAAACATGGATCAGGATAGATATGAAATCATCCCACTCTATATTTCCAAAGAAGGAACTTGGTACACTGGTGCCGATTTATTGGACATTGATCAATATAAAGATTTGAAGGCATTGCTGCAAAAATCAATGAAAGTTCAGCTTTCAAGAGAATCAGCTAATCGGGTCACTGTTAATAAAGATCCAAAGCCCATGTTCGGCAAAGCATATATTAATGAAATCGATGTGGCTTTCCCAATTATCCATGGAACATTTGGAGAAGATGGTGTATTACAAGGCTATTTAGAGCTCTTAGGTCTCCCTTATGTTGGCTGTGATGTATTGTCCTCCAGCACAGGAATGGATAAGGTCATCATGAAGAACGTCTATCGTGACTCAGGCCTTCCTATCATTGATTACGTTTGGTTTTATTCCTCTCGATGGAATGTAAATCAAGATGCTTTAGTGGAAAAAATTGAACAGGAATTATCGTATCCTGTTATTGTAAAACCTGCAAACTTAGGTTCTAGTGTAGGAATTAGTAAAGCAGGGGATATAGAAGAGTTGGAAGAAGCTGTAGAGTTAGCTTCCCAGTTTGCTAATAAAATCGTTGTGGAAAAAATGGTTGAAAACATGACGGAGATTAATTGTTCCGTACTGGGAGATTATGAAGCAGTAGAAGCTTCTGTCTGCGAAGAAGTACTTGGTAGCGATGAAATCCTTTCTTATGAAGATAAGTATGCAGGTGGAGGAAGTTCCAAAGACGGTGGTGCTAGTAAAGGGATGGAGGCTACGAACCGAGTAATTCCTGCTGAAATTGGTGAGGAAAAAACAAAGGAAGTCCAAGAATTAGCGAAAGCAGCTTTCCAAACATTAGGGTGTAGCGGAGTATCTAGAATTGACTTTATGATTGATAAGGATACAGATAAGGTTTATATTAATGAAATTAACACAATCCCAGGTTCGTTATCCTTTTATTTATGGGAACCGACAGGAAAACCTTATAAACAGCTTACGAGCGATTTAATCCAATTAGCGTTAAAGAGAGCTCGTGAACGGGAAAAACTCATGTTTTCCATTGATTCTAACTTGTTCTCTTTAGTAAGTTAGGTGGGGGAAAAGGATCCAAAGGAACGAAATAAATGTAAAAAAACCTTAGTTCATATTATGGACTAAGGTTTTTTTATAAAAATTAATCCTTATACTGCTTATGATGAAATTCTTCAATTACCTTGAGATAGACTTTCCTGACTTTAGGACTTTAACAATAACGTAATGATAAACAGATCCCTAGAAACGGCTCTACATGGCTGTTTCTAGGGATTTTTGTGTAATGAAATCTTAATACATTTTGTCCTGTTATTTCCTAT
>JAJOJL010000123.1 GCA_021208645.1 Bacillus sp. (in: firmicutes)
CCTACCGCACTTCCGCTTGGTGCTCTTGATGGAGGGGGTGGAAGAAGAACACTTCCACCCCCTCCATCAAGATTACATATTCTTCCTCTAATTACTTTTTTTCCACCCACAAACATTTTACTCTAACGATTTTTCTCCTGCCCATATACAATCTTTTTGATATTTTTGGGGTTTGAAACTTGATATAAGTAAATTGAATCTTCACTAGTATCCACAATTTTATTAACTTCTGCCAAACACTTTGCTAAAGTTCCTTTTGTAATTTCACCTTCAAAAACAGAATTTTGGGTCCAATCTAAATACTCTCGAAATTTTTTACAAACCTTGCCTACCCTTTTTTCATTAACATCATAGGTTATAATCACAAACATTTTACCACCACGCTTTTAACGGTTTATATACTTCATCATTATAAAATGCTTTATTAATTTATAACACTCTAACCTTATTAAATATCGATATGTGGTTTTTCTTTTTAGTGTTCTGTGCATAATACTCGTTTTCATGCGGTCTTCCCATTGTTGAATAAATTTCTTTTTCCCTTCTTCATTTAAGTAACAAATTTCCCCCCTCAAGAAATACAAAATGTTTCTTCGTAAGAACACGTTTATTAATTGACGAAATTATGACCGGATCTACGATAAGCGACTTAAAAATTTCTGCTATATCAAGACTTAAGGAAAACCTTTTTGTAGATGGTTCGTGTAAAAAACTTATTGTTGGGTTTAAAGTTGTTCGGTATATCTCCGACAATACAGTTTGATACATCAATGTGTTTCCGAATGAAATAAGTGCATTAAGTGGATCTCTAGGAGGTCGTTTCTCACGTTTTTCAAAGACAAAATCTTGATTTAAAATAGTATTAAAGGCTTTATAATATTGTTGCCGTATTCTGCCTTCTCTTCCCATCAGTGTAGGTATGTCAGTTGAAGTCTGGAGTTCATTTAGTTCGAGATTAATTGCACTGACAGTCTCGGCTGTTTTTTCTTTATAGCGCCTTAAATTCCTCTGCATATGATGTACAGCCCCTTGCAAAAAGCTAACAGCAAGATATAACCGTTTTTCATTATGTAAGTAATGTTCTGTTTGGTTTACAAGTGAAAAGCCAGAAACTCTTTTTTCCCTTGGATAAAATGTCCCCGCATAGTAGCCATAGTAATTGTATATATGAATACATATATCATATTGGCTTAAATAGTTTAGTAACTTTGTATTAAAATCCACTTCACCATAGACATGTAAATTCCGTATCTTTTCAATAGGCAATGGCTTTTTCTCTTCTTGTTCGTTAATGTAATAAACGGTGTTATGTTTTCGTTGCAACCTACCATTTGAGAAAACATAGTGATCACGCATCATTTTCATCCACCTCCATAACGTAACAAAAACCATAATAAGCACAACTTTTACAATAAGGTACTTTAATAACACCTGGTGGCTTGGACTTATTAATTATTTTATATGCTGCTGCAATAGACTCCTTAACTTTTTGCTTTTCCCTTTCCCCAAGTACTACCTCTTCTGTGCTCCTTTCTTTTGTATAGCTAATGAGCCCTTTTTTCTTTACTCCACGTAGTTCCATTTGGTAAAGATAAAATAACATTTGTAGTTTATCAGGTTCTGTCATTTTACTGGATATTTTCACTTCCCGGATGTACTCTCCATCAATGGAATCAATTCTAAAAGCATCATCAATCAGAATTTCTCTTTTTTCTAAACGAGGGTAGGCTGTATCATGTAATAATTTCCCTTCAAGTACCCTATCTGATTCACTTTCCATTCCTATACCATGCTTATACAACCACAATTTTCTCTTGCATAAAACAAAATAATGAAGGTCTACTCCACCAACTGTTTGTTCTTTCATTATCCTCCCTCCCATTTAATAATAAGGATCCATCTCTTTATCAACTAATAACCCCATTTCATTGCAATACGTACTCTCGATATAATATAACCCCTTAATATAAGGAAATTCACTGATATACTTTTGTCCTCTCCACTTATTCACACCTACAGAATATTGCTCTATTTCCTGTCTTGCCTTTCGTTTTTCCATTTTAGTAATTGCTTTTTTCCATCGTTCGATAGCCTGTTCCAATATATCATTACCTGCAAATTGCATTGGAATGACTTGAATTTGCTGGATATCACGTAGCAACTCCTGAGCTTCTAATTTCTTCGATTCATACAAAGGTCGGTTTTTAAGTTCCCATAACGTTTTATCAAATTGCTCTTTAAATGAACTTCCCTTTAATTCCTCTTCATCGTAAAGTTTTTTTAATCATAGAATGCTTCTCTGACTCTAGTAAAATCCCATCCTGTTTTGTTGATAAAAGCAAACTGCTGCGGTTATAAATATCTTTATGATAAACATATCCAACACCAGAGACGTCCTCCATACAAACGTGAACATTTACTTTGTCAACTGACTTTTTCCCTTTTCGATTACATCTTCCATATCGTTGAAACTGACTGTCCAACGAAGACATTTCCGTAAATAAATGGTCAAAATCAATATCGAGACTTGCTTCCACAATTTGTGTTGTAACCCAAATTCCTGGTTCATTCTCACCAGCAAAATTCAGCAAACTTTTTTCAAGGGAAGAACGATCCTTTTTTATAAAACGAGAATGCAACAGATTTACTTTGTCAGTATATAACTTAATTTTTTGATAGACTTGAATGGAACGATCTATCGTATTACATATGACAAGAACTTTATTAACTTCCCCGAGTTGGACCATTTTTTCTACAATTTCCTCATCGTGAATAGCGTAATCTAGTAAACTTATATGGTGTCTTCGTACAGTATCGTCGATAAATTCACCATAAACTAATTCCTTCTTGGAAACCCCTAACTCTCGCTGCAATGCATTAAAATAAAACCCAGGTAACGTTGCTGTCATTATTAAGAATGACCCACCAATCTGATCGATTAGAGCCATCGCCCTAACAAGTAAAGCAGCAATACGGGGATCATAAGCTTGTAGTTCATCAATGATTACCTTTCCTGTAGCAACCGTTGCAAACTCCTTTTCGAATCCAAGATAAAAAAACGGAAATTTTAATATTTGATCAATCGTGGATATAATGAGCTTATTTGCAAATTCCCTAGACTGAGCATGAACCTTCTCAAGTAACACATCATTTGCTTCTGTACTGCTGTCGTAGAGATAATCCAAACTTGTTGAATGCAATAATCCAGTTGCCTCTTCTCCATACTCCTCTGTCTTCTTAGAAAACCCGATATTACTCTCTTCTGTTATTCGTTTATACATAGCATTTATACTAACTCGGAGTGGTAAAGTAAAAAATCCCTTCTTATCACCAAGCCACAATAAACCTGCTTCTGTTTTACCCATACCAGTCTGGGCCACAACCACTATATGTTTATCCTGATTTTCTTCTGTGAATTGTTGAAGTGGATTTTTTGAATCCAACCCAAATTTCTGTTCCATAAAAGAATTTACATACTGTGAAACATTCATTTCTGTTGCTAACTCGACAGGAACATGTGCTGACGCAGCGTGATCAAGTCTATGAAGGAATCCTTTCAGTAAAACATATTTAAGAAATAGCTCTCCATCAGTTTCACGGATCCTATTATTAAAAGAAATTGAGTTTAACCTACCTCCAGAAACATCTTCGGTAATAGTTATTCCCATATCCTCCTCTACCAACCTTTTACTTGGCAAAATGTTTTGTCGGTAATTTTCTATAATCTCACTAGCAATAGGTGCTTCTTTACGTTCATGGTGGTAAGCAATAATTTGTGCTAGTAATTTCTTTTCATTTTTATTTATTTCGAGTTCTCTATAGGGTACTGCGAGAACCGATAAATAATTATGCTGTACGTCATGTGAGGAATTTTCTTGAATGAGTGGCATATTTAACACTTTGCGAATTTTATTTTGAAAAACACTATCAGCTTTACCTACATCGTGATACTCAATAGCTACTCTTAAAAGGTTCCAATCTTTCTCGTCCAAAGTAAAAGCCTTTACATAAAGATTTTTCAATACTTCATAACGTTGAAGCAGTTCGTCTGTATGTTCTCTTATCGTTTCTTTTGGGGATGATTTTGCTAAAAACATTTTAGTCACCTCCTGTTATAGAGAAGAAGAAGCCAACTTCTTGACTTCTTCTCTCTTTGTTAATTAGGAAATAAGACAACGTCACCGTATGAGTCTTGTAAGAACTCTTCATCTTCATCGAGATAAGAGCCTTCTTGTACATATCCTACATTAAATTTATCCCAGACTCGCGTTCCTTGGACTACCCGATACGTCCAGTTTAGTTTATATGGAAAGTATTCTACATCTCCTAGTAGCCTTTCAGGGACAAAGGCATCGTACTTCAATTGAATCTCTGATTCACTTTCCTCTAACTCTACTAACTCACATTCATCTACCCTGACTAAGTCCTCCCAGCGGCCTAATGATAGATGACTATTTCCATTTGTAAATACTTTCACGAGATCTTGTAAAATAGTAGCCTCTGCATAGACATGAATTAACAAGGAAACATCATAAAGCATATGAGTGTATATTGGCATAGAAGTAATATCTGACATATTTCTGTCTACATTCAGCCCATCTGCCGTTAATACAAACTCCTTAGTTTTATCCTTCTTAAAAAAATAATGTGTTTGATAGTCGGTTATTAACGTATCGTACTTCCCTTGCACACTAATTTTCATAGGAATTAGTGAGGTTGCAGATAGAGCAGCATGGAGCATTCCCTTAACCGTAGAATGTGGTGGCAAAGGATAGGTTTCTGCAACTTTAAAGGCAAATGGCTTCTTATAACAAGCTGTTTGCTGGTACAACTTTAACCGCAGCGCTTTCATCACACAGTCACTCCATAGTACTGAGCAACTTCTGTTTTCAATTCTTCAAAAAATTTCTCTACTGATCCAGTCCTATCTCCAAGTATTTCTGAGAATCTCCGGTCATTTCCAAAAAATTTAGAAACATAACCAATTGTTGTAGCGTCACCAATGACCTGTCCTCCAAATGTTGTTTTCATAACATCCTGCAGTGCTTCAACATTTAAGTTCCAATTTTTCGATGGCTGTTCTAAAGCTACACGGCCCAAGAAGAACGGATTGGCTACAGGGTATACCCCACCAATAACAAATAACGGAGCCAAACTTTCTTGTCGGCCTCTTATATTCCTATTTAGTAGTTTAGATATATCTAAGAATTGATGAAGTCTATCCACCTTAGTTTCATTCGAAAGTTTGACATCTCCATCCTCACCAACTTTACTCAAATCGATCGTTACAGTATAGGAATACAAGCTTTCATGTTGTTCAATATTTGCAAGGTTTGCTGTTTCATCAATCCGTTCTGCCAACCCCATATTATTGAGAAATTCCATATCACTGCGGTAAGGCTCTAAAGAAACGGCATGGGATAACCTGACAACAGCCGGTCGTTTCTGTGATTTCTTTCCTGTTTTTAGGTACCCAAACAAGTCCATTTCTACTGAATCTTCTATTGTTACATCTTCTCGAAATTGAAGTGTCCCCTTTGTTTTATCAACCGTATCTAGATTCCATTCAAACAACTCGTTCCCTAATCGGGCTATGTCATAGCGAATGCTTTGTCTAGAAGCAAATGTAAATACATCCCCATTTCCCCGATGGATTTTTTTAAGTTCAGATATATTGGCAATACCCTCTCCATAGTTTAATGAATTTGCACGAAATACTGCTGTAAAACTTAACGCTTTACCCATTTTATTTTACCCCCTCTTTTTTCGCTGTTTCCTCTTGTCCTAATAAACCAGCAATAAACGAACTAGCTATTGTTTCGAAATCCAATCCATCTTCTTTGAAGCCCTCAACAAATACTGATGGAATTTCTTGACCAGCAGACATATATACCCTAAAAACCGTATCCATAAAAGCTACTTTATCTCCTGCTTTGGTAGCGTTTATTAAACGATATGCAATACCTTCAATTTTCTTCCGACCACTCGCCCGATAAGATCCGTCTGCATTACTTCCTTCCCTGCCACTTACCATAACCTTTCTCAAATCCACTCCTCGATAATAAATATAGGAGATCAGTTTGTCATAATTGGCCATCTCTTTCCCTCCCATTCTTGATTCTAAAATCCTTTTCCGTTCCCTCACAGCATGAAAAGCCCCTAAAGCATGGAATGAATTTTCTATTGAGGCCCGTAAATAATTTAAAACTATTGCTTTGGGATCCAATCCTTTTAAGACTGCCCGCAAAAACTCATCCCGCAAATCACGGTGTTGCAACAATGACAAAGCCTTCCCATACTTCCCTAAATACCTTGTTAAATATGGAGGCATATGATAGTAATCTAATAGTGTTTTTTAGAATTATAGTCTGAGTAAAACTCAATGAAATAATAGGAATTGCTTTGCTTTTTCGCTTTATCGATTGCTTCCTGTAACAGTCCGACAATTGCTTCTTCAAACGTTGTGCCTTCTTTTCGTAAAGCATAATACGTATTATTGTGTTTCACATTCTCCTTAAAGTTTTGCTGGGTAAGGACCAATCCAGAGAAACTTACTGTTTCACTAGCTTGTCCATTTCCTAATCTTCTCGTATAGAAGCTTAACCCTGCCGGGGTTAGAAATAATATAAGTCTAGCAACGGCACTAATTGGTACAGGTTCTTTTTTTATTAAAATCCCAGCTGAAATTTACCGCTTTATCTTTGGATAATGCTAACGGTGAAAATACCTTTTCTTCAAAGGATTGAGTTGCAGTGAAACCATCAATAAATGAACAAGGTAATGTTTCTGTGGCAAAAAAATCGTGTGCATTTTCCAATGGTAATTTCTTTATCTTTTTTAACCATAGTTTAAATGGCTCATATTGTTGGTTTTCTTCTAAAAATGTTAGGATTTCTTGGTGACTTGCCGAGGAGGTTAGTAATGCATTAAAGCTAAGTTCGAGCATTGCAGGTTTTACAAAATCCGTATTTAATTTATCGATATGCTCTTGTGTACTTTTTGCATTAAATGTAGGCTGTAGAAAGGATGGTTGTCCAAACAGAGGTGCTAAAATTACCGCTTTCACATAATTTAATGTTAATTTTTCATGAATAAAAGTTGTCGACATGATTTCCTGATAATGATCAATTGCTTCTTTAATAATTGGAATTTCATCTTTATCTTTTATGTGTTTTAAATGTTCCACTTGTTGCTTTAATTGCAAACACTCTTCCGTGTCAGGAAAATATTTGTCCACTTTTTTTATTTGTTCGTTCATTAGTTTACGTATCTCTGATGCATATGCTTTTGTTTTTTCAGGAGATTTATATAGTTGATTATAAAACCAACTCATCCTTTTTGACATCTCTTTTCACGACACTAAAATTATTCAATAGATAGTTAAAAAAACGCTCAGAGATATCATTAAAGTGGTGTTCAGTAAGTTTAATTCCAGTTTGTGTGATCATAGAATCATCTTCTTGAAAAAGACGTGATAACCCTATTAATCCAGCAGATATTATCCAATCTTCCGCATCAATTTGAATGGACTTTCCCATTTTGTCACTCCTCTCTTTCCAATTCTAAGAGGCCAAACGATTGTGAGGCTCTTTTACCAACTCCAGATTGATATAACAACTGCAAATCTTCTGGATGACCCGAAATATTAAAAATCCCGCGATATGCTGTAAAAAACAATGTATCTCTATCCAGTTGACTTCTTAATGTGGAGTTAGTTTCTTTGATAACGTTTTTTTGTGAAGGATATCGGCTTTATGCCTATCTTTTGATGTGGGTTGCGTCCAGATAGTTCTTTGATTCGCAATGAGGCGTAGAAGTTAAAATCTTTTTCGTAGTTAGAATCCATCGGCTGAACTGGCTTTCCTTCTTTTGATTCAATCAGGATTGGTGATAGTGTTCGGAAAAAAACGGAATTACTCGAAATCGTCGCTTCTTTGTGCATTCGTATGCTAGTAAAAAACCATGTTTCCTTTCCAACATGATATTCTTTAATTTGCTGTAAACCATTAAAGAGATAAATCATAAATTCCATATCATGAGAACTGAAAGTGATTGTCATTTCCTCAAGTTGTATTTCATCATTTTCTATAGAATAATCCTTCAAAAAAACAGCAGAACTAAATGGTTTCATGGCATTTTTCTTTTCTATGAACAGGCTAGTGTAATAATTTTCATTCGATCTTTTTAACGCTTCCTTAACTAGACTTAATACAAGCATTCGAAATCCAATAGGCAACTTTTTGACTTTGTAGGCGACTGAAAATCTCATTTTAACACCTCCCTTATATTTATTTATTGTAAAATCACATCCAATTTATATCATTCTTAATGGTATGTCAAGATATTCCATATATATTTTTCAGAAAAATATAACATTTCATAAAATGTACACATTTAAGTATTTATAAGGCTAATCAACAAAAAACAACCAGAAATATACTCTGGTTGCTCTTTCTTACCCACTATGTTCAGATATTATTGTAATAACGGTACAATAAATAAATATAACTTTATATCCCTCTTCGTTCAGAAGTAAATGAAGTAGCTTTGTTAATTATAACAATCTTTTCATTTATTTTGATTTTTCCCCGGAAACTTATTAATAATAATTTCTCAAAAAATTAGCCAACTGTAATTAAACTACGTCCTACCAAAATGTCATTATATCAAAAATACCTATTAAGATCATTACTGTCCCTGCCACTCGTTGTACAATTAAGCCAACTTTCTTCCCTTTTTTCAGAACCTTCCCGCTAAGTCCTAAATACCATATTAATAAAATAGTAATCAAGAATGGGATAGAAGTCCCGATTGCGAATAAGCTGGGCATTATTGGGCCATAGACAGTCGATAGAGTTAAAGGCATTAAGAGAACGAAAAATAGGATGAACATGGTCGGACAGAAAGCTAAAGAAAAACTAAAGCCAAGCATGAAAGCTCCCCATTTACCTTTTCGTTTCTTTACCGATTGATCCTGCTGCTTCCATAAATTTATTGTCCACTTGAATTTGATTACACCAAGCATATAAATACCAATTAATATGAGCATTGGCCCAATGACTTTTCTCATCGGCTCGAAGAACAATGGTAACTGTTGTTGAAACTCTTGGCCAAGTAAAAATACAATTAAACCAAGACCAGAAAATGCTACTATTTTCCCAAGGACAAAAAAGATCGTATTAGACCAGGAAATCCCTTTATTCAAAGATTGTGTTCCATATAAAGTGATTGCGCTGACGTTACTGGAAAATTGACATGGGGCCATTGCACCAACAAGCCCAATTAATAAGGCAAAAATGATAGGAATGGATTCCATGGAATTTGCTGCATTCATAAATGGCTCTCTAAAAAAATGACTGATTTGTTCTACATAGTAATACATATCGTAGTCTCCTAAATTGTGATAAACTATATAAACTAATTTTAACAAAAACTTTACTTAGAAGTGTGAAGAAAATATGGATATTGTGACAAAACTATGTAATCTGGCGAAAGGGATGTATTATGAAAATTGTAATCTTAGGGGCAAGTGGTCGCGTTGGCGCTGAATTAGTAAGGTTAGGATTAAAGGGTGGTGATGAAATAACAGCTTTCGTGAGAAACAAAGATTCTTTTGCTCATGTGAATCACCCAAACTTAACCGTTTTTGAAGGGAACGCTCTAAATCCAGAAGCTGTTTATAAAAGTATTCAAAATCAAAACATGGTAATTAGTGCTTTGTCTACTGACAAAAATCAAGTCCTCTCCAAAAGCATCCCTTTGATTATTGAAGGGATGGAGGCAGCAGGTGTTAACAGGATTATTACAATCGGTACAGCTGGTATCCTAAATGCACGGAGCAACCCATCCATCTACCGATATCAATCAGGAGAGTCCCGTAAGAAAAGGACGACTGCAACAGAAGACCATGCGAAAGTTTATGAGAGCTTAAAAAAGACAAACCTGGATTGGACCATCTTCTGTCCAACGTATATGCCAGCAGGTCCTGCGACCAATTCCATCCGCTATGAGCTTGATTTTTTGCCAGAAGAAGGGAAACAAGTAACTGTAGATGACGTGGCCATGTTTACCTACCAAAACAAAAGCAATCCCGCTTTTTTGAAAAGAAGAGTAGGTTTAACTGAATAGGAATACTTAAATCTGAAAAAGCACCAATAACGGTGCTTTTCTTCATTTCGTTAAGAAAGGCTTATTTATATAATAGTAAACTGCCCCTGTCAGTAATGAACCTCCAATGAGATTTCCAATCGTTACTGGGATTAAATTATGGAGTATCCCACTTATAGAGATAATTTCTGAATGAGGAAGTACAAATGCAATAGCAAAAATACACATGTTCGCTACACTATGCTCATATCCGGAAATAAAAAAGCAGAGGACCAGTAATAACATAGTAATAAGTTTGGCAGAGTCACTTTTCATAGCCATTGGAATGAAAAATGCCAAGCAAATTAACCAATTACAGAGGATTCCCCTAAAAAACAATTCCATTATTGGTCCTGTCACTTTAGCATGTGATACATTTAATAAGAATGTGTTTACAGAAGGGTCATTAAACAGTCCGGTAGTATAAATAAGGACTGCAAATAGTGTTGCGCCCAGTATATTCCCTCCATAACTCATGACCCACATTTTTAAAACTTCTCCCAAATTGATTTTTTTTCCGAAAAGCGGCGTAGGTGTAATAAAAAGGTGTTACCTGTAAAAAGATCCCCTCCCCCGTAAGCAATAAGGATAATCGCCATTCCAAAGGTTATTCCAGCTACAGGATACGTGAATGGAGATTTTTCCATGTAAAAAAAATTACCTGTTTTAAATGCCACAATCACTCCAAATCCAATAAACATGCTAGCTAACATGGAACGTAATAAATATCTAGAACGGCTCTCTCGGTATATTTTTTGTTTTTTCAAAGCTAATTGTTCCACTTCCTGTAATTGTGTTACTTCCACAAAAAAACCTCCCCTAGTTTTGCCAACCTTAGCATTTGTAAAGTTTGGCAAAATTAATTATGGGAGGAAGTTTTTATGCTACTGACAACTGACGAAATCAAATCATACACTTCTTTTTCTGATCTCAATGGCGCCACCTCTTCTTTTAGTCTCTTAATTATTAATTCTTTAATTTTGAAATAACTCCTTCTATATGCTTAAATTCCCCATTAACGTCAGACTCATTAGTCACTCTACTTTTCAAATTTTCAAAAATCCATTATAATTAATATTTAGATAACCGAAATAAATTTACAACAGAGAAGGTGTTTACAATTAAAGTTGAAAATCGGAACTTGCTCATCATGTGTGTAACAAACTTTCTTGTTGCAGCAAGTGCCACGATGGTATTGCCATTTTTATCTCTCTATATAGAAACGTTCGGCGACTTCTCTCCTGCCTATGTACAGCGCTGGTCTGGTTTTGTTTTCGGGATTACGTTTTTAGTAGCCTTTTTAGTTTCCCCTTTTTGGGGCAGATTCGGTGATAGGTTTGGTCGAAAAAAAATATTAATTATCCTTGGTTACGGCATCGGCTTATCGATTTTTCTCATGGGCTATGTGGATGGTGTTTGGGAACTATTTTTTCTCCGCTTGTTCATGGGAATCGTTACTGGGTTCATTCCCGTATCCCTTGCGTTAATCTCCGCTCAAACCCGCAAAGAAGTGGCAGGGCGGGTGTTGGGAACGTTGCAAATGGGTACGGTGAGTGGCGGACTTTTAGGCCCAATGTTCGGTGGACTACTCGCAGACACAGTAGGGTTTACTTACACGTTCATCATTACTGCAGTCGTCATTTACGCTGCAACGACATTAATGATCTTCGGATTAAAGGAAAAACCTATTCAAGCCCCTTCTAGCAAGAAAGACAGGAAAAGCATGCTCGAAGTTATTCAGCTTATAGTTAGAAATCCAATCCTACTTACGATCATGTTTAGTTCCTTCATCGTACAGACAGCTAACTTCAGCATTCAACCACAATTAGCATTATATGTTCATCAATTGATGCAGGCAGAAAATATTGCCTTTTTAGCAGGGCTTGCTTTTTCCATAACAGGTCTTGGAAAACTCGTATCTACAAGAGCATGGGGGATTTTTGGAGATAACATTGGCCACGAAAAAGTATTGCTTATCTGTTTAATTTTATCGGCAGTATTCTTTCTCCCGCAGGCGTTCGTCACAAACATCTGGCAACTTGTTATATTGCGGTTTTTGTTTGGTGTTCAAATCGGTGGAATTATCCCTGCTGTTACGGCGTATATACGTCGTGCCGCCCCTCTATCTGTGCAAGGTGAAGTACTCGGGTACAATCAAAGTTTCCGATTTTTAGGGAATGTGGTCGGTCCTGTCGCAGGTGGACTTATTTCCAGTTACTTTACCATCGCCAGTGTGTTTTATTTTTCTTCGTTTTTGTTCTTTGTTGCTGCTTTAGGCTTGGCGGCGATATTGATGAGGGGGAAAAAAGCAGGTACGAAGGAAACGAAAGTGGCAGAAGCTTAATAGGTTGTATTAGTAGCGGCACGATGGTTTTGGTATCTCGTGCTGCTTTTTGTGTGGGTATTAAAAATGAAGATAACGTTACTGCTCCGTTTAAAACTGCTTTTAAACTGAGGTACGTTGCTTTTTTGACCCCCTACCTCCGTTTAAATCGCTTTTAAACTGAGGTTCAACTCCTTTCCGACCTCCTACCTCCGTTTAAATCGCTTTTATACAAAGGGCCTACACTTTTTCAACCCCCTACCTCCTTTTAACCACAGTTAAGCACCTTTCAACCTTCCAAATAACCCCTCCCCCCCCAAAAAAACAAGCCTAGGGTTTCTCACTCCCCTAAGCTTGTTCCAACCAAATTAAATTCTTACAAACTACCAAATTCCATCTCTATCAACTCGCCGACTGCCTCTCTGCTCCCGATTGAAGCTGGTACATATGATAATATCTACCCTTCTCTTCCATCAACGACCCATGGTCGCCTCTTTCCACTATCTCACCACGATCCAACACAAGAATCTGATCTGCTTCACGAATGGTGGACAGCCTGTGGGCAATTACAAACGTGGTTCGCCCTTCCTTCACCACATCCAAAGCACGCTGAATTACTTCTTCCGTTTCCGTATCAATATTGGCGGTCGCTTCATCCAAAATCAAAATTGGTGGGTTAAACACTAACGCCCTGGCGAAGGAAATTAGCTGACGTTGCCCGGATGACAACGTACTTCCCTTCTCCCTCACTTCTTCATCAATCCCGTTTGGTAACGAGCAAAGTAAATCATCTGCCCCTACTTTATGAAGAGCCTCCAAGATCTCCTCTCGGCTAATCCGTGGATCATCCATACTTACATTAGAAGCGATCGTTCCTGTGAACAGAAACGGATCCTGCAGCACGATAGCCATATGCTCCCGCAACGCCTGCTTCGAAATGGAATGAATGTCGATCCCATCAATAGAAATCTTCCCTTTTTGATGATCATAAAACCGGAACAAAATATTCATGAGCGAGCTTTTCCCAGAGCCAGTATGACCGACAAAGGCCATCGTCTCCCCTTGCTTCACGGAAAAGGAAATGTTTTTCAGCACATAATTCTCCTTTTCATAAGCAAAAGACACGTCGTCAAAGACCACATCGCCGCGAAATCTCGCCACCTTCTCTTCTGACAAGGCAACACCAGGCTCATCCATCAAATTAAACACCCGCTCCCCAGCAATCCTTGCTTCTTCCAACTGGGCCAACTGATTGACAATCCCGCTGACAGGTTCGAACAGTCGATTAAGATAATCCACAAAGGCGTAAAGGACTCCCATCGTAAACACGGCACCAACACCTAACGTCCCTCCGCCAAAATACCAGATTAAACCGACGAAAGCCACATTTCTCATGAAATTAACTAAATTAAACGAGGTCAAGGCATTTAAGTTTAAGAGCTTGTTGTTGTGACGGAAATGGTCCTCGTTCATCAACTCGAACTCCTCCCGAACTTCCTTCTCCCGTCCAAACGCCTGGACAACAGGCATCCCTTGAATGCTCTCGTTAATCTTCCCGTTAATATCACTTAACCGCTCACGAATGATACGATTATACTTCCCAGCGAACTTCCGGTAAAAAATCATCCAAGCTATTAAAATCGGGATAATCACTAACGTGGCAAATGCCAACGTAGAATCGAGTAAAAACAACGCAATGAAAATACCAATCATGTAAATAATGCTCGTAAAGAAAGTGGCTAACACCCTCACATACAACTCACGGATGGCTTCCGTATCGTTCGTAATCCGCGAGACAATTTTTCCTGCTGGTAAATGGTCAAAATAGTTGATCGGAAGCTGATGAATTTTTCCAAAAACATCCTCACGCATTTGTTTAATGATTCGGTTGGCAGAGACTTGTAGCATATAGCGCTGATGATAGTGAAAGAACGCGGAAATCAACACTAAGACGAAATAGCCTCCCATCAGCATGATCAAATACCGCACCTCTGGCTGGAAAAATTCAAATACTTCATTGGCTGACAAAGCCGTAACAGGGTATGCCGTCACTTCCCCATCCCTCGTAACCAGTAATTCTCCCCCTTCAACAGAGCGTTGCCCACCGAACACTACTACTTCATCTAATAAATAATATTGGAGCCCCACTTGAAAGATCTGTACGTGAGGCTGCCCTTCTGTCACTTCCCCACTAAATCTATCAGAACGAATATATTCCTTGCCTGCATAATTGACTTCGCCGTTTTCTTCAACCTCTACCCATGGTTTTTCTATCCCAAGAATGTGGTTGTCAATCATGGTTTTTGCAATAAATGGACCTGTCAACTCCGCAGCAACTGCTATCGTTAAAAACACTAGGGCAATAATGATCGTTCGCTTAAATTGGAGGGCGTACTGAAATAAACGCTTACCTACCTGCTTCACGGGCGTACACCCCTTTCTGACTATCCTGTTGCAGCAACGCTTCCTTCTTTTCTGCAACCTGATCTATTCCTTCTTCCATTTGCTGTTTCGTATACTGTTCATAATACCAGCCTTTATTTTCCATCAATTCCTCGTGTGTACCTCGCTCCACAATCTCACCGTCTTCAAAAACGAGGATGATTTCCGCGTGACGAACAGCAGACATGCGGTGGGAGGTGATGAACGTTGTTTTTCCTGAACGCTCCTCTCGGATGTTTTTCACAATAAACGCTTCCGTTTTCGCGTCGACGGCAGACAAGGCATCATCCAATAACAAAATTTCCGGATCTTTAATGAGGGCTCTCGCTATGGAAATTCGCTGCTTCTGGCCTCCAGACAAGGAGACACCCTTCTCCCCCACTAACGTCTCGATGCCGTTAGTGAACGTTTCAATATCAGCAGTAATAGACGCCTGCTCCATGACTCGGTACAAATCATACTCTGTGGCGTCAGGACGCCCGAACATAATATTTTCACGAATCGTTTTGGAAAACAAAAATTGATCCTGTGGCACATAGCCAATCCAGCTTTTCAATTGTTCCAAAGATATCTTTTCAATCGGAACATCTGAAATAAAAATCTGCTCGTCTCGGATTGGATACTCCCTTAACAGCTGCTTGAAAAAGGTGGTTTTCCCACTGCCTGTTTTCCCAACTAACCCAACCGTAGTACCCCTTGGCACCGTTACATGAATCCCTTTCAACACCGCTTCCTTTGACGTTGGATATTGGAAGGTGAGATCCTTGAATTGGATTACCTCTGGCGAAGCAACGGCAACCACCTGACCGTTCGTTTTCACATCAGGCTCGTATGCGAAGGTGGCATTTAAGCGGTCCATGGACGCATTACCCCGCTGCATGATATTCATTAGTTCCCCAAAGGCAAACATTGGCCAGATAAGCATTCCTAAATAAATGTTGAAGGAGACTAACTGCCCTAACGTAATTTCATTTCGGAAAACGAGAAATGTCCCGTAACCTAACCCGATCACATAGCTCAAGCCAACGAGAATTTTTATAGTTGGTTCAAATAATGCATCTATTTTTGCAACACCAATGTTTTTTTGCAAAACATCATTCGTTAACCGCTCGAACCGGGCCTGGTCATCCTTCTCCTTCACGAAAGCACGGACAACCCTCACACCTGCGATCGATTCCAACACTTGGTCATTCATGTTTCCAAAGGATGTTTGTGCTTTCATGAACCGCTCATGAATAATCTTCCCGTATTTTTTTCATGAGCCAAGCCATAATCGGCAGTGGCAAGAAGGCTGCCAACGTCAGCTTCCAACTCACAAGGAAAGTCATCATAAATAAAATGACAATCAGAAAAATGGTGGAGTCTACTAATGTTAAAATCCCAAATCCCGTTGTCATCGAGATAGACTTCAAGTCATTCGTGGCCTTTGCCATTAAATCTCCCGTTTTGTTTTTCTCATAAAAGGTTGGTGTCATTTTCATGAGATGACGCATGTATTTCGAGCGGAGGGTGCGCTCCATAATATAGGCACCGCCAAATAGCTGGCGCATCCATACGTACGTCATGAAATAAATGACGACCATTAACCCTGCCAGTACTAAAATAAAGTATTGAAGCCTCTCAGCCGTCAACTGCCCTGCAATACTTCGTCTATGAAGATTCCAAGGAGCCTTGGCGGCATCACTTCTAATAAACTTACAACCAGTAAAATAGAAATGGCTATTGTGTACCTTTTCCAATGTTGTTTAAAAAACCAGGTCAGTTTTGTTAAAACTGAAAACATATTAACATCCCCATATTCAATTGTTGTTTCGGTTCAACTCGTTTGTTACTACCCGCCACCTGTCGTTTCCTCTTTTGACATCTTTCTTCTTAGCCACAGTAAAATAATCATAAAAGCATTCCTCCCAGTATTTTGTTATCTATGTGATCGGCCAGATCTAGCCGGAATCACCACCATCGGTTTAGTCGATTTTTGCAATAATTAGTTTCGATTAATAGTTAGAGCTTCGGATCAGCATGGATTAGCGGAAGGCGGCGACTCCAGCGGGAATAGCAATAGCAGAAGACCCCGCAGGGTGGGTTTTCCCGAGGAGGCTGAGGCATTGCCCGCGGAAAGCGTCCGCCTGTAGCTTATCCATGCTTTTAACATAAGACACAAAAAGACACACGAGCAGAGAGCCCATGTGTCCCATAAATAAATTCATGTAAAAAACCTACTAATCCGGTCCGTTACAGACGTATTTACAGCATAAGAAAAGGGCACGCCACATTGCTGCGACTGCCCCCGTTTATTTTTACAAAGAAATGAAAACCTTAAAAAGCATTCCCACGAGGAGTCACAACATGATTTGTATAAAATTGTTGATTGTTTAGAGCAATTTTGATGATGATCATGTTCTTCTCCTCCTTCACAAAATTTTTGGTTGCAAATTCCCTGAACTAAACGAATAATGGAAGTGATTTAGTAAATTCAGGCAATTTCTTCAAATAAATAGTAGCATTGCCACAACAAAGAATCAACCATTTTTTGAAAACAATTTTCGACCTGCATGAAACTTTTTTTGAAAAACAAGAGTTTAATAAGTGAAAGGAGGCCGGGAGCATGAGAAATTTAGAAGAGCAAGAGCGCATTTTAATCGAGGACGCACTTGAAGGGAATGACGAAGCTTTTCACGAGTTAATCAGTCGCTATCATACCACGGTCGAGAAGTTTGCAAGACAAATTGGTGTACGTGAGCAGGATGTTTCAGACGTGACGCAAGAAGTGTTTATCAAAATGTACCGTTTCCTCCATAAATATTCTAGGGGTAAATTCTCCACCTGGCTTTATAGTGTTACACTAAACGTGGCAAAAGACGCTTTTCGAAAACAAAAACGGGAAAAGTTAAAACTGTTAAAATCTGTGCAAGAAGAGCCGCCTACGTCCTATGTGGATCAACTGGATTTATCGGAAGATGCGAAAGTTTTACACGAAGCAATAGAGAAAATGGATGAAAAATATAAAATTCCCATCGTGTTGTTCTATTTCCATGATGCCTCCATCAAGGAAATTGCAACGATCATGAATATGCGGGAAGGAACGGTGAAAGACCCGATTAAAACGGGGGAAAGATCAATTGAAAAAACAATTAGAGGAAGGAGGCAATTTGTATGAGCCAAGAGCGCTTTGAAAAAGGAATGGAAGAACTACGAAGTAAAATAGATGCACAATCATCTACAACATCTCCTAACGATATATTTCAAGCCGTAAAGGCTGAGAAGATGATCAGTAGAAAATCTTCATTTGGCTACGCACCGATGGTTGCCGCTGTAATAGGTGTTTTCCTCATTGGTGGACTGTTGCTGGGCTCTCTTTTCTCCGGTAGTGACGTTGCTCAAGAAGGTGGAACGACACCACCACCAACAGACGCACCACTAGTTGGGGGAGATGAAGGAGAGAAGGATGACACCTTTGTTGTAGATCGGCCTGATTCTATCACCGTAACGGTTTACCCTGAGGGGATGGAAGAAGAGGAGAACTTTAAACTCTATGTAAATGAGGAGCTAAGATACTCTACGTACATTCACGAAGAAATGACGACTGAAATGGGCAGTGAAGAAGATGTTCACTCCCTATGGCTTGGTGAAATCAAAGTCTCTCGTCTCTTCGATGAGAACGAAGCCATGAAAAATATTAGCTTTGAAGGGTACGAAGAAATACTTTTGGAAGAAGCTATTTTCGATGATGTGGCTTACCAAAGTGTATGGAGTCACCAAACGGATCATGTAGTTAAGTTTTACATTGTGGTAGAAGGAAACGATGCTTATTATGTTATAGAAGTGGACTCTACCCTCGAGATGGAAGATGGCAAATTCCCATTTGTACTGGAGACATTTATTGAAGAATTGGAGTTTCATTAAAGCCAAACTAGTTAAGGCTCCGACCAAATTATGGACGGAGCCTTTTTTCTTTTTATTCTAACGAAAAAGTACACTCTCGAAGTAGTGGAAGGCGGCGACTCCAGCGACGAGCGTTAACATCACGAGTAAGCTACGAGTTGTCTCGACGAACAATGCTACAAAGCGATACTAGCAGAGGAAGAGACAGGAACATAGACGAAGACCCCACAGCGAGCAAGTACTTTGCGAGCGAGGAGACTGAGGCATTGCCCGCGGAAAGCGTCCGCCTGTAACGGATTCGAGAGATTCCATTTTAATCAGTTGTAGAGAGTTTTATTAAAGTAAACTATTCTTAAAATATAAATAACGCACAAACCGTGGCAACAGCCAACCCAATCACAACCGGTATGAAGCTTCTCCTAACCAACTCCAACACGGATATTTTTGCAAACCCAGCAATGGCAATGATCGGTGACCAGGCAACTAACGTACCTCCACCAACCCAGATGGCACCAATTTGCCCGATAGACGCTAATGTCGCTGCCTCTACCCCTACAGATGTTGCCAAGGCTTCAGATAAGGAACCAATTAAAGGTAACGCCGAGAACCCTGAACCATCGAGCCCTGAAACCATCCCCAATACCAAGATACCAAAGGCTGTAATCAAGGCGTTGTCCGGTATGGCTGACTGACTCGCTTCTACGAGATCAAATAAGAATGCAGGTGCCTTGTCAGGATGCGTTCCGAAAACTTGAGCCGATAGTTCTCCACTGCCAATGAAGAAAAAACCAGCAACTGGAATGACTAGCCCCATAACTTTAAAGGCAAAAACAAATCCTTTAACAATATGATCACTGACTTCTTGCAACGTTTTCCTGTAATTACGGAATACGGATATGGTCAAGATTAGGATTACCGCCGTTCCCCCAACTAAAGATGCACCTGCCCCATCTGCAATGGATGGAATAAAGTCAGAGAACGTGGCCGTTACTACATAGGCGACGATCACTAAAAATACGGATGGAACGAGAAAAGCAAATAATGGGCTGTATTTACTCTTTTTTACTTCTATATCATCAGCATTTATCTTTAAATCCTCGTCCCCGCTATTTTCCCAGTCTGTAAGATTTTTCTGCGCAGGCGCTTTAATGGATTTCCGAACCATAAAATAAGCAATGGTTAACGAAACCATACCTGCGATCAAAGACAGGATCAAGGTTTGTTCCCCAATCACACTCGCTTCTAACCCGCTGCTGGATGCCGTTAACCCTGGGGCAACACCTAAAATAAAGTCAGACGACAATGCCATCCCGTGACCTGCCAAGGATATGGCAATGGCTGAACCAATTGGCGGTAAGCCTGCTTTTATGGCAACAGGGATTAACAAGGCACCAATTAATGGGACTGCCGGTGCCGGCCAGAAGAATAACGACAGAAAGTAGGTTACAACTACGAGAATCCAGAAGGACAAATGCCCATTTTTCATGACCTTCTGGAAGGGCGTCACCATCTGTTCATCGGCCCCGATGGATTTGATGGACCGTAAAAGGGCAGTCATGATGGCAATAATAAGAAAGATATCGAACAGCTCAGTTGCTGCCGTTAAACTAGCGTTAAAGATGGCATGAATACCACCTAGGAAAGATTCTGTAAAAGCTACTGCAACGAGAAAACTCATTACTAGCGCTGGAACGACAACATTTTGTCTAAACAGCATCGTCAAAATAATAACGGAGATTCCAGCTAAATATAACCAATGTGCTAATGTTAATTCCATGCTCTAATCTCCTCTTTTCGTGAATTTTAGGAAATCAATAAGCATGGTATGCACATGGGTAGGCTAGCGTGTATTAACGAATTGCGTTAATCATAGTAGATTCTATGTTTATATGCTATTTAGTCTTCGCTACTGACACGTCACTTCTTTTAGCCGTATCATCTGTCACTTCCGGTCTAGACCTAGGTAATTGTGATAGCTCTTTATTCACATTATTCTGCTGGTTTCAACAGCAAATGCTCTGACTGCTCCTGATAAACAGCAGGATCCAAATGAGTTACGTGATACTTGCCCGTTGTCCAGTTTTCTATTTGGTTATGATACCAAGGACTGCGCACATGTCCAGATTGACCAGGGCCTACAACATGATAACTCTTCGACAAATCAGCTAAGTCCATTACGCCTCGCCAGCCTGCCCCATGAGTAACGGCTCCTGTTTCCGTATTCCACCCTGCTGCCATGACCGTAACACGGCTTCCTCCCATTGGTGTTGGCTTGGAATTAAATAGGAGATCAAGCGGGCTTATGGCTGCGAGAGGATGATTAAATGGGATACTATGAAACTCTCCCCAGTTCCAGTTGGCCGTGTTGTTCCCTTGCATATCTACGATTCTATCAACAGCATCTTGGAAGGATTGGACAGCAACTGTTTGAAATCCTCCTGCTCCTTCCACCCATGGACCAGGATTCCCTTCATAGGCATTTCGAATCAGTTGATCGACAATGATGGCCCTGCCATCAAACATGTCCATCATATCTTCATCGATTTTTTCCACAAACAAGAACTCAGTGAAAGCCAGCATCCAAAGATGGAACAATAGTGGTGCTCCATAATCCTTGTCGTCTATGAAATCCCAATTGTCAAACAGCTGTACAGCATCCAGATCCATGTCACGAAGTTGTGATTCATCCACCTCGTTTAATTGTCCTAATAAAATCGGGAGCATTTCCACCGCTTGTAAATTCTTCTGGTCAAATTGCAATGCCTTCATATCTTCGATGGTCAAGATTTCCTTGCTTTGTAAAACATCATAAATCCGCTGCTGGCGATAAGGCTGGGCCCATGTGTGGGTGATATGATACGGATAATCGTCGTCAACAATTTTGTTGTTAGCCGTGGCAATAAATCCCGACGGCGGATTCACGATCGTCGGCAATTCGTCCCAAGGGATATAGCCTTCCCACTCGTATTCATCGGTCCAACCAGGTACTGGAACAGAGCTGTCTCCCTTTTTCCGGATTGGGATGAGGCCGTTAGCCCTGTAAGCAATTGTTCCGTCTTTCGCGGCAAAAACAAAGTTTTGCGCCGGTGTATGGAAGTACGTTAAAGCTTCTTTAAACTCCTCCCAATTCTCTGCCTGACTAAACATGAGCACCGCTTCCAACTCCGGTGACGGATCATGGGCGGTCCACCGCAAGGACAAGGCCGTATCTGGCGTATCATCATGGGCAAATTCCGAGATGATCGGCCCATGGCGTGTTACTACCACTTCAAACGGAATCACTTCTTCCCCGCCGTTGACGATAATATCCTCCTCATAAACGGTCGCCGCTTCCCACTCTCCCATATACTCAAACTCATACTCATTGTCCGGATTTCTTCTTTCAATATATAGGTCCTGCACATCTGGCCCCACGTTTGTCACACCCCAGGCAATGTGCTCGTTATGCCCGAGGATAACACCAGGGATTCCTGCAAAAATCACGCCCGTCACGTTTCTCGATGGATTAACTAAATGGGTTTCATACCAGATAGACGGCGTAGCTAAGCTCAAGTGAGGATCGTCTGCTAATATGGGCATTCCCGTTTCCGTACGGTCACCGGATATAACCCAGTTGTTGCTCCCGTTGTACTCATCTGGTATAACGGCTGAGGCAAAGCTTTTTGGCACATCCATTTGGTGCTCTCTTAATGCTTGTAAAACGAGTGGACCATCCTCCGGATAACTAGGGAATAAATCCAATACCTCATCATCCGTAAAGTTTTGCGCTAAATAATAGCGGAAGGCCTGTCCTTCCCAATGCCCCCCTAAGTCGAAGGCCATGAATTTCCCGATGGCAAGGGAATCAACGCTGCTCCACGGTGTTGGCTCATAGCCCATTAACCGGAACTCCACCGGTAGTGTGCCATTTTCGATAGCTTCTTCCATGAAGGCATTCACTCCAGCAGCATAAGCATCTAGAATCGCTTTCGCCTCGTCTGAGTACATTTCATAGGAAGCCTCTCCTGCTCTTCGCAGCATGAAGGTGCGGAAGAACTTGTCCGTGTCAACCGCAGCTGAACCGACTACTTCACTTAACATGCCAGATGCCTGACGACGGCTTAAGTCCATTTGAAAAAGCCTGTCCTGTGCCGTCACATAGCCTTGGGCAAAAAATAAGTCGTGGTCGTTTTCCGCCTCGATGTGAGGCACCCCATTTTCATCCCGCCATACGGATACTGGTTGCTGCAAGCCTGCGACAGTTACCTCCCCACTTGTAACTGGAAGTGGTTTTATGAGTTGAAGATAACCCCAAACTCCCACTCCCAGGCTGATTACGACGAGGGATCCCAAACTTATTAGTGACCATTTAATGATTTTTTTCTTTCTTGGATTTCTGTCCACAGCTTTTTGTATGACTGCTGCCATTGTGTTTCCCCCTCCGTGAATGCGCTTACAATATTAGGTAAATTATAGATGAAAAATTGTTAATATTCAATAATCAATCGTGAGGGGAGGTGCCGCATCATTCAGCATACATGAGGAGGGATTGATGGTTTTTCAGCATCTATTGATGGTTAATGAGGATGGATTGATGGTTTTTCGGCATCTATTGATGGTTAATGAGGGTTGATTGATGGTTATTCGGTATCCATTGATGGTTAATGAGGGTTGATTGATGGATTTTTGGCATCTATTGATGGTTCACTTACATAAACTTCCAAAAAATGAAGTCCATCTACTTTTTGTCATTTTTAAGCTATAAGCTTTTACTACTTTCCTAGCAAAAAATAAGGGAAACAGTCTGTTACCTAGTTTTGCTTTCTAATACTTCTACCACTATTGCTTCACCTCATTTTTAAAACGGTTCACTCGTCTCTCCACCGCACAGACCCCTCTGCATTCAGCATCCCTTTCACACTCGCATTTTAATTTCTCGAGGAGTTCGTGTAGTTCATCCCACTCTTCAGCAGAAAGGGACGATAACCTCAACTGTAGTTGCATTAGGCGAATAAACATTGGGTAACAGTCCCTTCCACATGTAATTTCCTTACTCAGATTAGTTTTGACAAATAATACTCATCCACATATTCACCATTTACCTTCAGGGAATCCCGCTTTACTCCCTCAATCTCAAAACCCATCTTTAAATAAAGCTGAAGTGCACGATGGTTATGCTTCATTACCGTTAATTCAAGTCGGTGAATGGCTTTAGACCTTGCCCACTCTTCCATCGTCTGAAACAAGTTTTTCCCCAAGCCTTGGCCTTGATGGTCTTGTAAAATGCCAATCACAATATAGGCTGAATGACGGTTTCTCAGAAGGTTATTGCCAAACAAGGCAAGAAAGCCTGCGAGCATTCCGTCTGATGTTTCTGCAACCCAAATATTACTTGTTTCTTGGGCAATAGTTCTTTCTATCATTGTCTGCTGCTGTTCGAGGCTTATTTTCCTTTCACCCGGTTCATACAGCATGAAGCTCGTTTCCTCGTCTAATTGCTTATTCATTGCTAAAAAATTTGCTGCATCTGCTTTGTTTATTTCTCTTATTTTCATCGGTCCATCCTCCAACTAGCTAGTCGTTTATATTAGATTAACGGATAGTGGTAAGAATGCAAGAAAAATTCGGAGGCACGTAATTGCCTCCGAACATCTGTGGCTTTTACTTAAGCTTTATTTTCCACTCTTCTTCTAGATAATTTGGGTAATTGAAAATTGGTAGATACACGTACCTTTCTTCTAACGGCTCTTCAAAGTGTACAGAAACCCTTGCCGCCATTGAATTTCCAGATTGTGAGGAAACGGATCTCCGCGCAGTCTCAATTATTTCTCCTTCTTCAGTTAGTACACTGGAAGATAGGAAACCTCGTGTATGACCATCTTCATACTCGATACCTTTGATCTCCACCTCCACCGCTAGCCATGTTTCCCTGAATCGAAAATACTCCAGACTAACTTCTGGTGGCCCATGAACAATTTCTCCCGTTTTTAAGTCCAACTTGATTTTTGCCTGATCCTTAGGAAGGGCACTTATCCGTGTTCCTTGTAAATACAGTTCTTCTGGTTCATTATCAAAATATGCACTATCCAGGTAGAGAATCCGTCGCCCATCTTCTCCTGTAAATGCAATGGTATTCCCTGGCCTTTCCCATACGTCTCCGTTTTCATCGACGAGCTTTAAATCAACGAAACCAAATATCTCATAATCATTCTCTTCATCAAACCGATAAAGAATTTCCGTTTGTGTCGGGTGAATATTTACCTCATCAAAGTAAATACGTTGCCCTTCCATATCAACATATTGCTGAACATCATAGGAAACCATCTTTTCGGCAAACTCCTTTAATGGAAGTTCAATTTCCAATATCCATGGATGTTCCTGTGTATCCTCAAAGTAGGATTCGTTCCAATCTCTTTTTTTCCCAAAATCCATCTTCACAAAGATTTTCTCAGGCAACTCCGTATCTGAACTGTAGTTAATTTCCAGTTTATCTCTTACAGTTGTTGTGTCTGCAAAGTCGTATTCCCCCCAAAAGCTGTGCATGGCTGAAAAGGTTTTACCATCTTCATCGACTATTTCTAGCGAACGCATGGTGAGATAATCTAAATCAGCACCCCGGTCTGTTATGGAAAAGAAAATTGCCATACGTGATCCATCAATGACAATGCCTTCAACATCAACAAGCACGCCGTGGGCGATGGTCGATGCATCGACAGGGTAAATGTAGTCGTGTTCCATGGCCGTTTTCAAGTTTTCATCGTATCCCACTAGTTCCACAAGTTTATTGAAAACAGGAATGTCACTCAGGGCCGAAGCAAAGGTTGGAGAAACACGAATCATTCCTACGAGTAGGAGGAAAACAGCCGCCGCAGTAAGAAGTGTGCCTTGTATAGTCCTTTTCCGTTTCTTTTCTTGCTTTGCCCGTTGTATCCCTCGCTCAATCACCAGGTCGACCTCAGGCGGAGGAGTAATTTGATGATGGTTGTTTTGCATTTCGTTTAGAGACTCTAATCTATCCTTGTTGTTTTTATCCATAAAAATCCTCCTCCCTTAGCTCGATCTTCAGCTCTTGCAGGGCTCTTCTTAACCATGTCTTTACGGTACCTTCTGGCTTTTCAATAACTTCCGCGATTTGTGGTACTGTCATATCTTCAAAAAATTTTAGGATAATGACATCCCGGTAATGGCTTTTTAACTGATCAATGGATTGATGTAGGGTCATTCTCATTTCTTTATCTACGCTTTTCGGTTCAGATGTGATTGGCTGTATTGAATCAGTAGTTGGAGCCATTCTCTTTTTCCGTTTCCACTCATCATGGCAATAATTAATGAGGATTCGAATCAGCCAGGTTTGAAAAAGTTCTGGCTGCCGAAGTTTCTTTAATTTTTTATAAGCACGATAAGTGACCTCTTGAATAGCCTCCAAAGCATCCTCTTCATTTTTCAAATAGGTAAGGGCCATTCGATATAATTGTGTTTTTCGTGTGGAGATTAACTCATAAAAGGCGCTGTCATCGCCTTTTTTAGTTTTTGTTATTAATTCCAGTTCCTTTGTGGTCACAAGCTGTACAGCCCCCTCTCCAAGGACTTCCGTCTCTTTTATCTTAATCAATCATACATTAGACCTGTGGCACAGGGAAAACGATTCAAGTGCAGCAATTTTTTTTTTGGGGATTTTTTTGATTGTGATCTGTAGGTTTTGGAAGCACGGGAAAAGAAATCTCTGGTTCACACAGGATAGGAAGGAATTCTTTAAAAGCGAGGCTTATCATAACACACCCTACCAACACAAACAAAAAAAGCACGCCTCATGACAAACCATTCATCATGAAACGCGCCCTCATCCCGAATCAACTTATTTATATACCCTTAAAACATAACCACCGCAACCGCATTGAGAAATATACTTTGCCGTAATCCCATCACCAAAGCGCTCCACTAACACGGGATTTAAATACTCCTCTGGATTTCCGAAATTATCTGGCGTTACTAAGTTCACATATGTCCCTGCTTCCGTTTCTTCAACAGCCTCAATGCTATGTTGAATGACTAACTCTTTATCCTCAGCATACTCACCATGCTCTAAAGAAGCGGACCATGATTTCCCCATAAATACACCTCTCCTTTCTAAAACTTAACGAGGGCATTCTTCACTAAAAACGCTCCTTTTCCTGCGCCACAATCCCTTCAATTAAAGGCTCAAACCATTCGCTAAGACCTTTGAAAGAATAACCTGCCCTCTCCGCCAACGTAACGTCTTGATAAATAGAGACGGGAAAATTCATTGGCGAGCTTTGTTCTCTCATTTCAGGAGCTTTCACAATCGCAGTTTTCCCCGTCTTCGTTTCCATCAACTTGATCATCTCTCCTAGAGTAATTTGATCAGGGGCAGAAGCGTTGACTGGACCTGTTAAATTATTCAACCCGACCCAAAAGAGAAACTGTGCTAAATCATCAGAATCCACAAAGGATATCATGGCATCCAAGTGATCTATCCCAATGGCCTCTCCAGCAAATATTTTTCGCACATAATAATGTAATCTTTCTGTATAGTCATCGAGGCCAAGCACAATTGGCGGACGTGGTGCCACCACCGGAAATTCCGCCTTTTGGAAAAATACTGCCTCTGCTAAACGCTTCCCTTCTCCATAATCAAAATCTTCTTTTCGGCCAAACTTCAGAGAATAGGAGTACGGGTCAAAATCTCGCTCCTCCTTTAAAGCCTTATCATTAAATGAATAAACAGAAAGAGTGGAAGTGAGCACATACTTACCTACCCGATCTTTAAAAATATCACACATATCCTGTGCATCGTCTGGAGCAAAACAAATTTGGTCATAAACCACGTCCCAACTGCTGTCTCCAAGGCCTTCCTCCAAAGAGGCCCGATTAAAACGATCAATCTTTACCCTTTGAATCGAATCCCCGAAGCCATCTTCCGTTTCCCCACGGGTTGCCACTGTCACATTATCACCATTATCTACTAGTTTTTTTACAAGACGCTTGCCAAAAAAACGGGTTCCACCTAAAACTAAAATGTTTCTCATTTTCCATTCCCTCTTTCGTAAAATAATGGTAACGCAGTTTAGATACTGTGTCATTGATATACATCACAATCAGAGTAACTGCTTCATCACTAAATATAGATTCCTTAACAATAGTAATTCTAAAAGCATCCACGAAATTCCTTTTTTCAAAAGCATTTGCCTTACTCGATTTTTATTATCCAAGAAATCTTTGTGAACTTTATTGAAACCTTTTCCCATTTTGGTTCGTAAATACGAAGAAGAGGGTACATTAATTGTATAGGCATCTATTTTAATATGGGAGGAAGAGGAAAATGAGTGATCTTCTTAGAAAAGGATTTTTACTTGGTTTAGGGGCTGCGGTTGCCAGTAAGGAAAAAGTCGAAAGGTATTTCGAAGAACTAGTATCAAAAGGAAAGTTAACTCCCCAAGAGGCACAAGATCTTTTTGATTCATTAGTGAGAAAAGGGGAAGAAACAGGTGAGCGCTGGAGTATGCGTTCAAAGGAAAGAGCCCGCGGTCTATTCGAGGATTTAGATTTAGTTTCCAAAGATGAAGTTGCTCAATTGAGAGCACGAGTTGAAGAATTAGAAAAGAAAGTTAATGGCGACAAGGACGGCGGTCCTACAGCTTAAAAAATTACTTTTTGCCCTATCCATCTGGAAAGGGCTTTTTTCTTTGCCTCAAGGGATAATTACCAGTTGATTTTTCGCATACCTCTCTTCCTCCAGACAAACATTAACAGTAAAGAAATCGCAGTAATCAAAGCTATTTCTTAGGAATATCAGGTTACACCGAAGGAGGATTCACCTGTGGATATTGCACAACTTGAAGCTGGGGATAGTGTTTTTGTCATCAGTCGTAATCCCCATACCCAGTCCGTGGCAGAAATTCAAGAGGCTTCCGTGGTGGAGCACCCGGATCACCCAGGACGAATTGTTCTGTTTATGTTTGAAGAATACATTCCCCTAACCGAGGATTATGCCATGTTTTCCAGCTATCAAGAAGCTGAAGAAATGTTTAATTTGTATTTCAATGAGACAGAGATGGATACATTTTAAGTTGAAAAATAATATACGAAAGTAAAGGAAGAGAAGCTATGTCAATCAAGCCGTTTATTCCCCAACTAGTCTATATTGAGCCTGGTGCCTTAGAGTATCCGTTAGGTGTTGAATTGAAGGAGAAATTTGAGAAAATGGGCTTGGAAATTCGTCAGACCACATCCCACAACCAAGTGCGGAATATACCAGGGGACAATGAATTTCAAAAATACCGAAATGCCAAGTCTACCCTAGTGGTTGGCGTGAGAAAAACATTGAAGTTTGATACTTCCAAGCCATCTGCCGAATATGCTATCCCCTTAGCCACCGGTTGTATGGGGCACTGCCAATATTGTTATTTGCAAACAACGATGGGGAGTAAGCCATATGTCCGTACCTATGTAAATGTGGAAGAAATTCTCGACCAGGCTCAAAAGTATATGGAGGAACGGGCACCAGAAGAAACTCGCTTTGAAGCGGCCTGTACCTCTGATATTGTTGGCATCGATCATTTAACCCACTCCTTGAAGAAGACGATTGAGTTTTTCGGAAAGTCGGATCTTGGAAAACTAAGGTTCGTAACGAAATATGAGCATGTGGATCATTTATTAGATGCAGACCATCGGGGGAAAACAAGGTTCCGATTCAGTATCAATGCCGATTATGTTATCCGTAATTTCGAGCACGGAACCTCCCCCCTCGATGCCAGGATGGAAGCAGCAGCCAAAGTAGCAAGAGCCGGTTACCCTCTCGGTTTCATCGTCGCTCCCATCTACCTTCATGAAAACTGGAAGGAAGGCTATGAGACCATGTTTCAGAAATTGGATGCGGCTTTGCCGGAGGATGTTCGGGATGATATTACCTTTGAATTCATTCAGCATCGTTTTACGAAACCAGCTAAAAAAGTCATTCAGAATAACTATCCCATGACGAAGTTGGAATTGGACGAGGAGAAACGAAAGTATAAATGGGGAAAATACGGCATTGGGAAATACGTTTACCAAACGGATGAGCAGGAGGAAATTAAGGATTCGTTGAACAGTTACCAGCAACGTTTCTTTCCATCCGCGAAGGTGGATTATTTTACATGATTTGGTTTGGATGAGTTGGATTTAGGTGAAAAATCTTAGGGCTTTGGCTCCTAAGATTTTTCTTTTGATTGTTTTAGGGCTTTTAAAATGCCTAGTTTGTTTGTTTACGACGTGTTTTGAGTTTTTCAAGATGATTTCACGTTCTTTCTTCGAACTTACTACGTGAAATTTGTTTGGCTTATTGGTTTCGCGTCGCTTGAAGGCTTCTAACCTACTCATTTTCACTTCTCAAACTCATTTTCGTGTTCATTGAACGCTTCTATCTACTCG
>JAJOJL010000087.1 GCA_021208645.1 Bacillus sp. (in: firmicutes)
GTTCAAAAAGTTGCTTTGCCCTTTCTGAACAGCCTTATAAAACTTGTCTAGGATGCTTGATCATCTTTGGAAAACAAGCGAAGCCTTGCTTCCACCACATTGGAAGGATACCCTTCCCTGTCAATTTGCGGGTTAAAAGGAATAACAACGTAGTAACTTTGCGAAAAAATATTTTGTCCCGTTAGTTTAAATTCGTGGGAACCAACAACCTCACCTTTTTTAGTTATTCCATCTTCACTCTTTTCATAAATGTGATAATGGAGACGCTCATCATGGCTTCCTGACCATTGTAAATGTACTGTAGCTCCTCGCCAGCCCAAAGAAACATCTGCAGTAAGGTCTTCAATACTGACAAATCGAATCGGCTCTTCTAAGTCTGATACACCTGATGGAGGTGTGAAAGCTAATTCTTTTTCAAGAGTTTCTTCGTATATTGACGAGAGAACATTTTTAAACAGTTTTGTTGGAACACTGCTTCCATCAGTTAAGTAATGTTCTGAATCCGTTCTGTCGTATCCCATCCATATGGCACCTGACAATTCTGGCGTAAATCCAGCAAACCAAATATCCCGATTTGCTCCTGCCACCGTTTCAAAAGAGGTAGTACCAGTTTTACCGGCCAATGGACCTTCATAAATCCCTGCAGAACCTGTTCCATCCAATATTGCTGCTTCTAACATTCGAGTCAGGTACCAAGCCGTTTGTGGAGAATAAACCTTCACTTCCTCCGTTTCAGCTTTTACTAGTAAATTACCCTTCGATCGTAAATTTCCTTTATAAAATAAGGCTGTCTGTAATAACCTCCATTAGCAAAACTTCCATATGCCGCAGCTATTTGAAGGGGAGATACTCCTTCATGTAGTCCTCCTAAAGCGATGGCCAAACCTTCTTCGCCTATTGGCATATTTTGTTGAATAAGCGATTCCTGAGCTTTTGCTACACCTAATTCATTTAGAAGCCATACTGCGGGTGCGTTGGCCGAAACCCTAACTGCATCATACATGGTCAATTCACCGGAATATTGGTGGTTAAAATTTCTAGGCGTATAGCCGTTGTAATCAATTAATTCATCCTTCAAGAGAGAATAGGGATGATATTCACCAGTCTCCAATGCTGGTGCAAACACAGCTAACGGTTTATAAACAGAGCCTGGCTGCCGTTTAGCATTAGCGCGATGAAAACCTTGTTGAACATAATTACGTCCTCCCTGGACTGCCACTACTCCACCTGTATGATGGTCCAATAATACAATACTACCTTCAACGGGGTGCTCTCCCATAGATGGAGGAAAGTTGTTACTATCTTGAAATGCCTCATAGGTGAGCTGTTGTATGGCTGGGTCCATTTCTACTATAATTCGGTATCCACCCCTAAGAATTTCATCCCTAGATATATTATATACTCTCTCACCTTCCTCCAACATTAAATCAACATAGGACAAATAAGCAGGATCTTTCGTAATTTCTGCAAAGACAGTTGGAATCATTTTCCCCTGAAGCCTTACTGCTTGCTCTGCTTCTAGAAAACCCCTTCTTTCCATTAAACTAAGTACTAAATTCCTTCGATTTTCACTTTGCTCTGGATTACGTATTGGTGAATAAAAATTAGGTGCCTTTGGTAATGCAGCTAACAATGCTCCCTCATCAACAGAAATTTCACTGATGTCTTTGTTAAAATACAGCTTACTTGCTGCCTGCACACCATGTGCTCCATGTCCAAAGTAGATTCGATTGAGATACATTTCCAATATTTCATCTTTGGAATATCTGTTTTCCAAATTAATCGCTATAAGCACTTCTTTCGTCTTTCTTAGCCACGTTTTATCATGTGTGAGAAACACATTCTTCGCTAGCTGTTGCGTGATTGTGCTGCCCCCCTCAACCTTGGAGCGAGCCACTATATCACGATACAACGCTCTCCCTATTGCCCTGAAATCAACTCCCTGATGAGAATAAAACCGGTGGTCCTCCACAGCAATAAATGCTTGCTGAACGTGTTCCGGTATATTATTAATGGAGACAATATCCCTGTTTTCATAATAGAGTCTTGTAATTAACTCTCCCTCCGATGTTTCCACTGTGGAAGCAGCATTCATTACGAGTTCCTTATTGTCAATAGCATAGTTACCAAACAGTATAATTCCTAAATAAGATATAAAGCCGCAAATAAAAATAGAAGTAACAAAAGCTACAGCAAATACTAGTTTCTTTTTCCTCATAGTTGTCACCTCCAATACAATTTTACAGGAAAAGCAAATATTTGGCGAATGGAACGTCAATGCTTTAAGATAGTACAAGTATTATGTTTAATATTTACGAAACCTAGCGAAAAATGTTTTAATTTATTAGAAAAGCGAAAAGCCCCTGCGCTTATCGGCGTGGAAAACTGGACTGAGCCGAGTGAGATAAAGGAGAGTTGAAAGACGTAAGTCTTTCATAGTCGACTTATCGTAAACGAGGTGAGGGAAGTTTCTCAACGCCGATAGGGGCTGAAGCTAGACATCTTTCAAATAAAGATATATTCCATTGAGTATTAGAAAAGCGAAAGCCCCTGCGCTTAAATGGCAACGCTAAAGCGTTGCCCCTCCGGCGTGGAAAACTGGACATACTTCTTTCTTTTTATCATAATAATCATCTAGAAAGTATGGAAAGTGTGACATCTATATGACGTTATGGAAAGAATATATTTTATTTTTAGTAAATCCGTTATAATTAGTAAAGCAAAAGTCTGAAAGTTCACTAGAAATGAGTTTTTAAATTTTGATGATTAACTAATTTAATTACCCTAACTTGAGAAAGCCCAAGCAACTGAAATAACAGTATGCTTGAGACACATTGGAGGTACAGGAGTTATGGAACTTTTAAGTATTTTTTATATCAATGAATTTACATTTATGGCAATATGGATCGCACTTTTCGCAGGAGTTGTCTCCTTCCTGTCACCGTGTATTTTCCCATTAGTTCCTGCATATATTGCGCAATTAACAGGAAGTAACATTGCTGACAATCAAGTTATGGCAGACAGAAAGCTCATTATATCCCGAAGTATCGGGTTTATTATAGGTTTCACATCTATTTTCCTTATTTTAGGAGCTTCCTCCTCTTTTATTGGTAGCTTTTTCTTTTATAACCGTGACCTTTTAGAAAAGCTCGGTGGAATAATTATTGTTCTATTTGGACTGCAGCTAATGGGAGTCTTTAATATTACTTTCCTACTAAGCGAAAAACGGCTTATGAAGCCTTCCAAATCAACTAGCTTTGGACGTTCCGTTTTATTCGGCTTCGTATTTGCAGCAGGCTGGTCACCTTGTATTGGATTAGTTCTAGGTTCTATTTTGACGCTCGCCGCCCAGAGCACCGATACATTTGGGGCAATGACTTTGTTACTGTTTTATTCCCTTGGATTAGCAATCCCATTTTTACTGGTGGCTATTTTATATTCAAAGTCATTGGATAAGATTAGAAACCTTAATAAGTATTTGCCTATCATTCAAAAAACAAGTGGTGTAATTATGATCATTCTAGGGGTAATGTTATTTACTGGTTTATTCGCCAGAATGGCAGCATACCTAATACAGTTTACCCCGTTTAATATTTAAGATGGACTTAGAATTTTAAAAGGTTGTTTCAAAGTTATCCTTTGAAACAACCTTTCTTTTATCTTTCTACCTCTTTATTCAAGTGAAATAATGATTTCCGTTTCAACCCTGCTGTTTCCGTTACAAAAGACGCCTCTAATATGGCTTCAGGATCAATGGAAAGGACGAGTTCTTTCAATTTAGGATACCTGAATCTATCCGTTATACAGTAAATAATCATTACCTCTTGATTGCTGTATCCCCCAACACCATGAAGGTAAGTGATGGACATGCCTAACTCATCAATTAATTCTTGCCCAACTTCTTCTGGTTTTTCCGAAATTATCATTACCGATTTCCCTTGGTTAATACCATCTAGGACGAAATCAATGGTTTTCGAAACGATAAAAAAAGACAGCAATGGAAAACATGGCTTGCTCTAAGGAAAAAACGAATGCTGCAACTGAGAGAATTACGGCATTAATTAACAGAAGGAATTTGCTGATAGGAAGATGGTATTTTTTATTCATCCAAATGGCGATCATCTCTGTGCCATCAATGGCACCTCCTGCTTTAACAACGAGACCAACACCCACACCCAGTAAAAGCCCCCCATATAAAACAATGAGGACCTCAGAGGTAGTAATAGGGTCCAAAGGTGCCATCGTCATTAATGCTATAGTTGTAATGACATTAGCGTATAATGTTCTTACAACAAATTTCTTTCCCATGTATTTACCGACAATATATAAAGAAGGAATGTTTAAAAGGACAAAAATTACCCAAATAGGAATACCTGCCATTGCATTTGCCATAATAGCGATGGCCGTAACACCGCCATCTACTAAGCTATTAGGTGCTAATATCATCTCTAATCCTGCAGCTACTATAATAGATCCTATCGTTAAAATGAAATAATCAAATAGTTTTTTCAATCGTCACATCACCACCCTTACATTAACTTCTGTTACATCTTTCGTTATCCTCAGACATAATAGTAAAACATTAACAGGAATGATATAAAAATATTAACTAAGAACAAGAGTATTACCATGGTGATTATACCACTATCTATTCACGATTTCTATTTTGTCAGTCCTTAATCTAGTAAAAGTTAACACCGAAACAAGCAAGGACCCTGAAGTATCTTTTGATGAGTTGAATCCCATTAAAATAGGGTGGGATTTTGGGCTGTACCTTGACGAATCGGTCTTATGTGTTGAAGTAGTGAGTTAGATTCAATGATACTTTAACGAAAACAGATTCATTGTTCATTTATATTAAATTTCAAAAGAAAACCCCTGAACCATTTCTAGACTCAGGGGTCATCTCGAAGCTGTGAGTAAATTAGAGGAATTTAAAAAAATCCGGCGAATAAATAAAAGATAGGCAAGAGGAGAGGAGACTACAAATGCTCAAATTAAATACACTACTGGAACAATCACACAACGAAATGATAGAAATACGACGTTATTTACACCAGCATCCTGAATTATCTTTTAAAGAAATAGAAACACCAAAATATATTGCAGAATACCACCGGAAACTCGGTTTAGAAGTGCGAGAAGGTGTTGGTGAAAGGGGAGTAGTTGCTACCTTAAAAGGCGGAAAGCCTGGGCCTACCGTCGCGCTGCGTGCAGATTTTGATGCATTGCCCATTCAAGATGAAAAGGACGTCCCATACAAATCTACAGTTCCTGGCGTTATGCATGCCTGCGGTCATGACGGTCATACGGCACAATTACTTGTTTTAGCAAAAGCCTTCAACACCGTCAAAGAACATCTAGCAGGAACGATCGTCTTCATTCATCAACACGCCGAGGAATATGCTCCTGGTGGTGCCATTGCCATGATTGAAGATGGATGTTTAGATGGTGTGGATGTCATCTTCGGTACTCACCTATGGGCAACAGAGCACACTGGAAAAATACAATATAATACTGGACCTTTAATGGCTGCCGCAGACAGGTTTGAGATTTTAATACATGGAAAAGGTGGTCACGGAGCACAGCCTCATCTAACAAAGGACTCCATATTGATTGGTGCTCAGCTTGTTCAATCCTTGCAGCATATTGTCAGCCGCAGAGTCGATCCACAGGAAGCAGCAGTGTTAAGCATTGGTCATTTCGAAGCAATGAACGCCTTTAATGTTATTGCTGATACGGCAAAACTTATTGGTACCGTACGAACCTTTAGGGAAGAAATTCAAGACCAGATTATTGAAGATATGAAAGAAGTCATTCATGGAGTTACAACCAGTTTTGGGGCAGAAGCACAGTTTTCCTATTATAAGGGCTATCCGGCTGTAATTAACCACCAGCAAGAAGGGAATTTAGTAAAAGAGGTCGCTCTTAAAACCGATGGGGTAACGGAGGTGGAGTTTGCCAAGCCTCAGATGGGGGGAGAAGACTTTGCTTATTACTTACACCATGTAAAAGGGGCTTTCTTCTTCACTGGGGCACAACCACCGGAAGTGGAACATCCATACCCACACCATCACCCCAAATTCGATTTTGATGAAAAAGCTATGCTGTTAGCTGCAAAAATGCTTGCAAATCTAACTTTGGAGTATTTAGCCGGAGAGGGAGACAGATAGCTAGTTGCACCATTGGTGGTGAAATGGAGGCGAGCTTCTGTGATAGGGCTCGCCTCCGTTTTGCGTCCTCTGAGGACACGTGAAGCGTTTTTCCTGTTCCACTTGTCTGTTTCTCCCTGAGTTACGGACACGTCATGCTTTTTCTTGCTTCACTTGTCCGTTCCAACCCCGCTACGGACACGTCACTTTCTTTTCCTGC
>JAJOJL010000015.1 GCA_021208645.1 Bacillus sp. (in: firmicutes)
TTTATAAATATAGAAAACATATGATGTTGACTAAAGTTTTTAGCAATAGAGTCTAAAAAACTATTAATTTTTGTAAGGTTGCGAAGAAGGTTGATGAAGGTGCATTATATCTCCTAAGCTGAACCGTTAGCAATCAACCACTCTTCCGAATAACCAAATGTGTTTTATATTCAACAGATTTCGGTGACGCAATTTCATGATTAATAATTTTCATTAGTAAATCAACGCATTCAAATGCCATTTCTTCAACAGGAAGATGCACAGTAGTAAGTGCAGGATAAGCGTATGCCGTTTGCTCGTCATTATCATGACCTATAATAACTAAGTCGTCTGGAATACGAATTCCGTATTCGTGACAAGCAGAAATTGCCCCCATGGCCATTGGATCACTTAAGAAAAATAGTGCTGTAGGAGATTCAATTCTATTCAACACTATTGATTGAATAACTTTATACCCACCTTTTTCTGTGAAATCACCAGTTAAAGTGTGTGTGACTTGCACACCAAACTCTTTTGCGCCTTTCAAAAAACCTTCTTTTCGCAAGTCAACAGCTTGAGAAGATATTTCAGGTAATACAATACCTACTTTCTCATGCCCTTGTTTAGCCAAATACTCCGCAACTTCTGTTCCAGTTAACGAGCTGTCTACATTTACTGTACTATATTTCCGGGAATAACGTTGATACAGAACAACAGGAACCTTTAACTCAACGCTCTCTATGTAATCTAAATCCTCTGAGGAAGCGTTTGCAATAATTGCACCGTTGAACCTTGTTCCAGTGTGCAAGCTTTCGACTTCATTTAGCTTGCCGTTTTCATACGGCTGAATCAAAAGTTCAAACAAACCATCCTTATATAATGATTTCTCTTGAAGCCCTTGTAAAAATCTACTAATTAAGGATGCCCTTGCATCAAGTGTCCATAAAATTGTAATAATTGGTCTTGATATGTCATCTGTTTTCCGTAATCTCCTCGCTGATATACTGGGGAGATAACCTATTTCTTTCGCTACTTGTAACACTTTTTTTTTTCAGTAACTTTTTGAAATTCTCATTTTTTTCTGCTTTACCATTAAAATAAACGATACTGTCCCTAAAGATACTCCAGCTTTTTCTGCTATTTCACGTAAAGTAGCCATAAATTCTTCTCCAATAATATTAAAATGAATTTCATTGTTTTAACTTAAAGATTACAACGTTTTAGATTGAATTTTTAACTAAACGTTATTTTCAGTACTATTGTTTAGCTATAACGTTTTAGCTATGATTTTATATTAATATGAAGACGCTTTCTTTGTCAACACCTTATTTATTTTAAACATTGGAGCGTCCCTGTCCAAAAGGAAAATACCATTAATATGAAAAATATTTTTTTTCTAACTATTTGAGCAGATAGTTTCACAATGCTGGGTTGTCCTAATACTAGACGAAGGTTTTTATTTATATTAGACTGCAAAAAAAGCCGAAGGGAAACCCATTCAGCCTTTTCTCAAATTATCATAAATTCAATTGGCAGAACCAAACCTCGTAGCAAACGCCGTATACACAGCCGGCACAATAACCACCGTTAGTAACGCTGAGAATAGTAACCCTGAGATAATGGAAATGGCAAGGGGGACGAATAGGACATCTCCACTTAAGGCTACAGGCGTTAACGCCCCTATGGCTGTCACGGCCGTCAGCAAAATCGGCCGCAGTCGCACCCGTCCTGCTTCAATTACCGCTTCTTCTATGCCCATCCCTTCTCCTCGCCGTTGTTTAATGAAGTCCAACAGCACAATGGAATTTCGCACCACGATCCCTGCTAACGACACTATGCCCATTAAGGCCATAAAGCTAAGTCCCGTTTGCGTGAGGAATAAGCCAATGATGGCCCCTGCCCCGGCAATGTGGACCGTACTCATGACAAGGAGCGGTAAGGTCAAAGAATAAAACTGAATTGCCATAACGATGTAAATCAAGAACAAGACCACGAGGAACAAGGTGAACAACTCTAAAATGAAGTCAGTCCGTGCCTCCGTTTCTCCCCCTACACTAATGGTGTAGCTATCCCCTGCGCTCGCACTCAATTCCTTTGCTATTACTTCAATCTCCCCTTCTAATTCTCCATTTCCTTCACTGCTTGGAAAAACTCGAACGGTGATTGTTCGCTGTCCATTTTCACGTAGGACCTGCGGAATTTCCTCTGTTTCTGATGCATCTAACAATGAATCAAAGGAGACCAACTCTACAGGTCCTTCTCCATTTCCTCCTCTTCCTTCACTAGGAAGGACGATTTCCGACAAGTCTATTCGTTCATTTTTTGCCACTTTATCAAGGGTCAGATAAATTGGCCATTTCTCTTCCCCATCCCTAAACGTCAGTAATGGCACCCCGTCTGTACGAAGAGCTATTTGCTCACTCACTTGCTGCAATGTTATGCCGTGCTCCTCTAACGCCTCCCGGTTCGGTTCATAGACGATGGTTGGGCGTAACGGCCCCATATCATCACGAATGGTTCCACTGGCAGGTAAGGAAGCAATTCGTTCCTGTAACTCATTACTCAGGTCAATCAACGTTTGAACATTAGGACCTTGCAGTTTGATAGCGATTGGTGCTCCAACTGGTGGACCTGCTTCAATGGTTGTCAATTCCACTTCGGCGTCCGGGAAGGCATCTTGAAGGGCACCAGTCCAGCGGTCGATCGTTTCCTCTGCCGATTGGTTTTCCCGATTCACCCGAAGGAGGATGTTTCCTGTATTCTCACCAGAGTTGGAGATACTGTCCCCAAACAACGGTGGAAGACCTCCCCCAGCGTAGATGGACGTTTCATAAACATGCTCATCTTGACTGACAATATAGTCTCGCATTTCCTCTAACTGATCCTTCGTTTCTGCCAACGTCGTTTCCGATGGCAGTCTGACTTCTACGGTCACCTCATCCCGATCGGTGCTTGGGAAAAACTCCACAGGAATAAAGGGAATCAACCCGTAAAATGCCGTTGTCACAATAAAACCGATGATGGCGACCTTCCACGGATTTTTCACCACACGGCGTAAAATCCGGTCACTATACCAGTTGGAAAGGGAGTCTAGTTGTTTTCCAAACAGCCCTTCCTTCTGCTTGCGATGGGTAACCTTGTTTTTCCCAACACGACGCTTTTCCCGCCAAATGAGAAAAATAGGAACTAAAGTTAAGGCCACAATCGTCGATGCAAGGATGGTCGTAATTAACACCGTTGGTAACGCACGAATGAAATCCCCGTTCCCTCCTGAAATAAACACAAGGGGCAGGAAGGTGAAAACGATCGTCAACGTGGAAGTGACAATGGACACCCTCACCTCTTTACTTCCTTGCAGGGCCCCTTCTAAGGGAGACAGACCTTGCCGATATTTATTGCGAATGTTATCGCCAACGACAATGGCGTCATCTACCAAGATCCCCAAGGCGATAATGATTCCAATGATGGAGATTTGGTTCAAATCCACTTGGAAAAACGGTAATGGAATAAGACCAATTAACACGGAAGTTGGAATCGCCAAGGCGACAATAACCGCTGCTGATACATTAAGGCCGAGGAGGGTTACGACCACCACCGAGAATACGGCTAACAGAAAGGCCAGTGATAGATCTCCAAATATCTCATCTACTATCGTTTTTTGCGTATAAAATAACTCTAACGAAACTTCTTCTGGTAAGTCTTCTCCTAACAGCAGCATCCGCTCATGGACTTGATCGTGGACGCGGGGAATGTTGACGCCACCTTTGGCAAAAACCGTAAAGGAGATGGCAGGCGTATCTTCATATGAAATTAGGTCCTCTGGCGTCTCCTGGGTCACCTCTACGTTGGCAATGTCATTTAAGTAAACAGGATCCCCCTGAAAATCGTTCGCCACAAAAATAGAGCCAATTTCCTCAATATCCTCTAACGAAGATAAAGAAAGCTGGAAGTTTTTATTGTTTATTTGCTGGACCCCTAACGGAACTGTGTTTAATTCCCCCTGAACCGCATCCATTACATCAGGAATTTGAATTCCTCGACTAAACATTTCCTCCCCTTGAATATCAATGAGAAAGAATTGGTCAGGAAAACCTTTTACTAGTGTTTGATCCACATCTTGAAGTCCTTCGATTTCCCGTTGCCAAGAATGGACCAAGTCCCTGATTGCGTATAAATCTTCCCGCTCCTCTGCTAACAGGTGGTAGCTTGACAGACCCCCAAAGGTAATTCCTTGCTGGAACGTGAGCTCCATTGCTTGGTCTGGAAATTCCCGCTGCGCCGAATTGATCCCTTGTTGAATTTCTGCAAACACTTCTTTGTTATCTACTCCATCAACAAGCTCAATGACAATATTGGAAAAACCAGATGTGGAAACAGAAGTAATTTGGCTTATTCCATCGATTCCTTCAATAGCCTCTTCAATTGATATGGTAATTTGCTGCTCCACTTCCTCCGGTGTCCCACCTGGATAAACAGTAGATACAATGCCAATATCAAAGGAAAACTCTGGGACCTCCCGCTGTGGCAGTTGAAATAAAGTTAACGTCCCTACAACAACTAAAATAAGAAGAAACATCATGGTTATTTTGGGTTTCTTAATGACAGTTTCAAACATTAGCAAGCTCTCCTCTTTTATCTGGACCTGTAAAATCAATGCTTCTTTGATACACTTTTGTTCCATACATTACATTTATAAGTATTGTATAACTTTTATATAACTTATGTAAATAAAAAAGTTTCAGAAAAGGAAAGCATGGGACGATCCAAAACCTGTGAAAAATTCTATCAATTTGTTTCGTTGCTTCCTTCCCCTCCTTCCCTCAGAAAAAGGAGCTCCATTCCACCTCTCTAAGCAATGCAAAATATATATTTTAAATATTATTAGGTTTTTTGTCGAAAACATGGTATGCTCTATTTAACCATTTTAATACCTGTAACATGTTGTCTCTGAGGCTGGCTAAAATGTCTCATCCATTAATTACGAAACATAGACTTTTTTTCATTGGTCTAATGTTAAGTGTTAATCAGGATGAGGTATTCATTAGTCAGCTTTTTTGATATTTTTTCCAACATTAAAACAACTTCCCCTTACATCAACCAGTTTTAAGACAACAAAAAAAGGACCCTATAAAAGAGTCCTTTAACTTCAACAATTATGCTTTGTTAACGTTAACAGCTTGAGGTCCACGTTGACCTTGCTCTACGTCAAAAGTAACTGCTTGACCTTCTTCTAAAGTTTTGAATCCTTCACCTTGGATAGCTGAGAAATGTACGAATACGTCGTCTCCACCTTCAACCTCGATGAATCCAAATCCTTTTTCTGCGTTAAACCATTTTACTGTACCTTGTTGCATGTTTGTTTCCTCCTGTGTGGTTCTGTTCCACTATTTAATACTATTATTGCTCAATTATCAAAGGGGAAAAGTTTATAAACTCATTCTTTCCTTGTAGACACGAACAAAAATAATTCTTAATAAGAATAACAATTATTTTTCATAAAGTCAAATCAAAAAATGAGCCTAGTCTAAAAATAGGTCAAGATAACTAACTAAATGACTGTAGTCAGTGTAAAGTAATTGGACCTATCACAGTACTTAAACCCGGCTACTATCAAGAATTTGAAAGATCACCACACCTATATAAACCCCTTGCGAGATCCAATAATTGGAAGACGATCGCTTTAATTAGGTATTTCTAATCCAGTTCCCGATATGCCTTCTGATACTTACCTCCGTCTGCAACTTCTGCATGGTACAACGCCTTAACGGCATAAACCTTCTCCAAGTCGTGTTCAGCCATTAGCGCCTTTAATTTTTGTTGCAACTCTTTATTATTTTGTATTAGTTTTTGCATTTGTGGTTGTGAATACCTCATGGTTTGGTGGCTCCTTTCTTGGACTTCCTAAATGGCTTATATAACACCACCTACGGCCGCCCTATTACCGTTCAACTACTTCTTCGCCAAGCTAACCTTCAGTTTCTTTCCTTTGATCGTTGTATTTTCCATTGCTTCCAACACTAGCGAACCTTTTCCGTTATGAATATCAACGTAGGTTAACGTATCTTGGATCGTGATAATCCCAATATCCTCTGTGGTCACCCCAGGAATGTTTGCAATCGTTCCTACAAAATCCACAGGCCGAAGCTTCTTCTTTTTACCACCACTAAAATGGAGCTTCATAATATCTTTATTTACCCGTGCCGTTTTATTATTCCTTACGACGCGGCGGCCACTAATTTTTTCAGCAAAAGCAGCTTGTCCCTTAGCTACTTGTTCCTCACTAGGTGCCTCCATGTCAGGTATGGTAAAACCAATGTACTTCTCAATGGCCTTAAGGTACTTCCCATCATTGGAGTG
>JAJOJL010000003.1 GCA_021208645.1 Bacillus sp. (in: firmicutes)
CTGAACACCGTTCGTTCAATTGATCACCAAACAATTCTACCAACTCGACTTCCTGAACGCGATTCGTTCAATTGATCCCAAAACAATTCTACCAACTCAGCTTCCTGAACGCCTCATTCACACTAGCACAAACAACAAAAGCAGCGGGACCTATTCTCCCGCTGCCTTTCATCACTGCAAACGTACGATCATCCTTGTTCCTGCTCCTCCTCCTCATCATCTTGAACAAATTCAATGCCAATGACCTGCTGGAGTCTGTCAGGATAACTAGTAATGATCCCATCTATGTCGTACTTCATAACTTCTCTCATATTTCGTTCAATGTTAACGGTCCAAACCCAAACTTCCCGGTCTAACCTTCTGGCATTTTCCACAAACCTTTCTGACAACATCGTTTGCCGAACCGTGTAAAAGTCTAAATCCAGTTGGGCTAAATTACCTGCAGACAAAAAGAGGATTAGGCCAATTTTAATATCTGGATTTAATTTGCGTACTTCCTGTAAAACGTCATATTCGAAGGCTTGAACATAAGCTTTTTCCTCCACCTCATGCTTTTCTATCAATTCCACAACTCCCTTAGCCAGCTCAGCATTTCTACTGGGATCGAGAACTTTGATGTCCACTATTAAATTCACGTTCTCGTCTTTCACTTCCTCTAATACTTCATCAAGGGTTGGAATTCTTTCACCAATAAACTCTTCGGAAAATCGATAGCCTATGTCCACTTTGGAGATTTCTGCATATGTCATTTCGTCCACTCTCGTAGGGATTCCTGCCACCCGCTGCAAGGTTGTATCATGATTAAGGATGATTTCTCCATCCTGTGTCAGCATTACATCAAACTCTACGGCATCTACGCCTTTTTCAATTGCAGATAATATTGCACTCATGGAATTTTCTGGTGCATTTTGCACATCTCCCCGATGGGCAGCCACCTGAACATTCCATTTTAAATACACAATATTATCATTAATTGTATAGTTTACTAAAAACATTCCAACAACATAAAAAACAAGCAAACTAACAAGGGACAATCTTCTTTTCTTAAAAAAAACCGATAAGGCGGTTTTCCATTAATGTTAATTTGTTATCATGTTCCACCGATAGATGGTCCTCCAACGTCTCCCCTTGCCCTTTTCGAAACCAGTAAAAGGATCTAGTAAGAATAACAATATTGATAGGAATAAGAAATAAGGAAAAGAGAATCAATGTATAACTGGAAAATGTCAGTAAAAGTTCCTTAATAGAAGTGCCGATCCATGGAACGTTCGTTATGGCCGGAATATAGGATAAAAAGGACATAAGCAAAAAACCGATCACAAAAATAACGATATTGGCAAAGACCAATTTAACCAGCAGTTTTAATTTGTTCCCTTTCGTCAACCGGAAGCTAGCTTTCATCCCCTGCCAAACTGTTTTTCCTTCAATAAAAATATAATGTAATGTAAACAGTAATCGAATAAACACAGAAACTGCAACAAATAAAAGCAGTAAATACAAAAACAAAGAAAAAATTGGAAGCTTGATGGAAAAATCCTGTCAGGATTATTGGCAGATTGATATCTATTATTGGGGGGAGACCAAGTAAATCGATAAATGGGATGATCAATATGAAAATAAATAATAGCTGAAAAATACTGAATCCAAGGAGTGACGGTAGCTTCTTGATGGTTGTTACAATGGCATCAGATACCAATATGGCCTTTCTAAAATATGTTTTCTGAGCAATGGTAATCATTACGCCAAACTCAATATAAAGGACAATGACACCTACAAAGCTAATCAGGATTAGACCAACAAGCCCTGGTACTGTTAAGCCGATCCGATAAACCTCTGCATTTAAGAGGGAACCTGTCCCCATTGCCCTAAGCATGCGATTAAAAATATAGGACATGAGTGGGACGAACAAGAAACTAGTGAGGAGCATATATAACACTGTAAAAAATAGGTATTTTTTATAAGAGGCATGAAAATCACGCCAACTGTTTTTCACCACGTCTGACAGCAACATTCCTTATCACCTGCAATTTATTAAGTATCTTTTTCTTTACCCGATTATAACGTAATTAAACCTATTGGAACACAGCCGATACTGTTTTTTTTCAGGCTATCAACAGATTTACAACGGATGCCCAAATCTAGGTAGGAAAAGCTCTTTTGTCCTTTAATAAAAGTATCTTAATATTAGGAGACTGATGATTACTAACTACTTAAATCGAAAGAAGGTGAAAACATGTACGGATATTATAGACCAAGGGTTTATCCATATAACCTGCACCATTCGTTAGGAAATTACGCCCATGGAACACACTATTGGCATTGGAAAAATTCAGGTTTTCCTGCTGGACATGGATCAATAAATTACCCACCACCAGCTCCTCATTACAGTTACACCATTAGTCCAGTCGCACATACGAAATACGTCCCTCCCAGCCATCAGGTGGTACCTAAGAAAGCAATAGCTCCTTCTACAAAAGAAGCTAAAGAATCTCCAATGAAAAATAAATGGTACCAATATGGTAATGCCATTACAGATGGTTCAGGTAACTTTCCAGATTACTATAACACGGGCTATTAAGAGGTTTGGTGACATAGGAGGATTAAGCGCTGAAGATGACCGGCGGTTGTTAGTTATTTTACTTAGGGGAATCTTGTAAAACTGATTATTCTTCTTCCCCCTTATTTGTAAAATGCCGAGTTTCGATAGAATTACCTATACTTGTAAAAACCATGATTGTAATAACAGAAAACACAACGAGACCATAGAAACCTGCGCCGATTCCAATCCCAACTCCCCCTGCGAATAAAACCATTGCAGCAGAGGTTAATCCTTTTACATGAAAGCCCTCTTTAATTATTAAACCTGCCCCAAGAAACCCCAACCCTGTTACGATTTGAGCCGCTAAACGCATAGGGTCCATAATTGTTTTTCCAGTCGTTGTTCCATATAGATCCACACTGTAAATGGAGATGATTGTAATGAGGGAACATGCTGTTGCCACAACCATGTAGGTTTTAATTCCTGCAGGTTTATTTTTAGCAGAACGTTCCATACCAATAACAAATCCAATACACGCACTGAAAAAGATTCGGAAATAAACTTCTAGGTCGCCAAAAATTATACCATCAATACTCATTTTTTCACCTCCAAGGTAAGTTATCTCTAATCTTTACGTTTCCCTAAACTTCCATAATTAAGCGTATCTATTCTTCCGTGTCCCCGTAGACAGGGATTTAATTTATGCTATGATCATGGAAGATTACTTTTTGAGGTGGAGATAAGATGGATCAGAAAGACATGGAACAAAAAATTATTAGCAGCTATAAACAAGATGAAGAAATGATGATATTAGTTTTTGCTCAATGGTGTGTGAATCATGGGTTAGACCCTGTGGAAATATACACGAAAGCGTATCCTGGGCAAGGGAAGAATCCAGCTCTGCAACATGCCATATCCTTAACGGTACCGAAGGAAGAAGCGGGAGAAATATCAAACGAAGCTTTATTTGGTGTGTTATCGTTATTTGGCAATGATGACCTTGCAGAAGTAGTAATGGAAGTGTTGGAGAGTAAAGGGAATTAGCCATGAATGTGTCTAGCTTAATTTATATTGGAGGGCGGAAAACCTCTTCTAAAGTTGCTTATACACGGGCTAGCGTGAGAAAACAAAAAAGATCGGGTGTTAATCCTTTTATCATACGCGCTTTCTGAAAAAAAATCTAATAGCTCGTATGTTAAACCTTTTAATACACGAGCTTTCTGGAAAAAATCTAATAGGTCGTATGTTAAGCCTTTTAATTCACTCACTTTGGGAAAAATTAGAAAAGCTAGGGTGTTAAACCTTTTATCATACGTGCTTGCACTACAAAACAAAAAAAACGCGTGTATACCTATCTCCATAATTCCTGCTTTATGAAAATACTCTCCATTGTGTTATTCATTTTTAAAAGCAAAAAGCGCTATACGGTAAACCGTAAAGCGCCTTTCAACTCAGCTATTCAAACCCTTAATCAATCAAAACTTCTCTCCAACTCATCCACTAAAGAACCAACGTAAGCAACAGCCTTTTTAATAGGCTCTGGAGTAGACATATCCACTCCTCCTAATTGCATTAATTCTAACGGCTTTAATGTACCACCAGCTTTTAATGCGGATAACCATCGGTCCACAGCCGGTTGACCTTCTTCTTGTATTGTTACGGCTGCAGCCGTAGAAGCCGTTAATCCAGCAGAATACGTGTAAGGATATAGTCCCATATAATAGTGAGGCTGACGCATCCACGTTAATCCTGCTCCCTCATCAATTTCAACAGCATCTCCCCAGAATTTCTGCAACAACTCTCTTTTTTGCTCACAAAGAAGCTTCGCTGTAATTGGTGTTCCTTCGTGGGCCAATGCATATACCCGTCGCTGCAGCTCTCCTTCAAGAATATGGGTAACAAAATTATGATAATACGTTCCTAACGATTGAAGTACAACAAAACGTCGCATCCTCTTATCTGTCGATTCAGCTAATATTTTTTGGCTCAAAAGCATTTCATTCATGGTAGATGGAGCTTCAATGAAATAACGTGACGGTCGCACATTAGAAATACGCTGATACTTTCCGGCTAACGCAAAATGTCCCGCATGGCCAAGTTCATGGGCCAACGTGAAGGTGTTACGCATGGAATCGTGCCATGTCATTAAGATATACGGATGAACACCATAAGGACTAGAACAAAATGCCCCTGATCGTTTTCCAACGTTATCAGCAAGGTCTACCCAACGGTCCTTCAACCCTCGTTCCATTATCTCTACATACTCAGGACCCATTACTTGCAACGATTCTAAAACAAGCTTCGAAGCTTCCTCATATGTTACGTCAGGATCATAATCTGGATCCAATGGTGCCTTTAAATCACAGTAATACATTTTTTCCAACCCTAAAACTCGTTGCTTCAGCTTCGCCAGTCGACGCATGTGCGGGGCAAGCTCCGTGAGAATTGTATCCAATTGATTGTGGTACATTTCCTCCGTCACTTGCTGCTCATGTAGAAGCATTGCCGTTGCTGATTCATATCCCCTAAGCCGCGCTTCTACCACTTGTTTCTTCACCTCGGTAGCATAAGTGGCTGCATATGTATTTTTATAATTTTCCAAGGTTTTTGTAAATGATTCGTAGGCTTTCCTTCGCAACTCTGTGTCAGAACTACCTTCATACGTTGGAAAACTATTAAAAGTTAACGGGTGTTCCTTCCCATCACTTGTTGTAAAGGATGGAAATCTCATGTCGGACGTTTTGCTTCGCTCATAAATCATATATGGTGCATTTTGAACTTCACCAAACGCGGCCAACACTTCTTCGGCTTCAGGAGATAAACGGTACGGTTTTCCCTCCATTAAATCTTCTAGGGTCTTTTTAAAATCTGTCAGATCAGGCTCTTCTTCCATAAAAACTGCAATTTTCTCGTCAGAAATGGTCAAGATCTCTGAGTCCACAAAAGATAGTTCTGCATAAAGAGAAGAAAGAACTGCACCAGCTTTCGCTGAACCTGCTTGTGCTTCAGGGTTTGTCCCATCTACAGATTGACGAAGGTGGGCATACGTCATCACCCGCATCATTCGCTCCTGTAAAGCGTCCCTTGCTACCAGGCAATTGAAAAGTGTTTTTCCACTCTCCTTAAGTTGACCTTTAAATTGCGTTACCGTGGACACACTGTTTTTAACAGCCTCCAGTTCCTTGGCCCAGTCTGCTTCTGATGCAAATAGATCCTCTAAATTCCACGTTAATTCCGTTGCTACTTCTGAACGTTCTAATGTTTTTCCCATCCAATTCCCCTTTCTTTGCAAATAACTAGATTTTGATTATTTCGGTAACCGAAATGTTATACTTAGTATAACGAAAAAGAGACAAAATGAAAACTAATAAGTAAGGAAAAACCAAGGGTCAAGCACCCAATCTGATAAATAATAAGCGGAGAAAATTCCCTTAAATTGCAAATTGAATTAAAAATAGCAAAAATAGACGGAGAAGTTCCGCTAATTGACTCGAAGCACATGAAAAAGGGGGATTTAGCTTTACATAACCGGAATTTCTCCCCTTATATAGCACGAAACGAGCTCAATTTTGAATTTAACCGGAAATTTGAGACTGTCGATTAACTCATATAAATTTCTTTTTTCACAAACCTTTATCTATTTTTTACATGTACACATCACTTTCCTCCATTTATACAGTAAAATTAAGACATAACTTATGTATGGAGTGATCGT
>JAJOJL010000070.1 GCA_021208645.1 Bacillus sp. (in: firmicutes)
GGAGCTAATGCCTATACATAAACACACATGTAACAGTAAAAGTACCAACAAAGATTAATAGAATATTTAATAATTGTTAATTTAGTGATTATAACATTACTTTTTTTTATTACTCGCTTTTTTTTAATAAATTATTAAATAACTAGCCTATAAGATAGATGAATCTTAATGGCTAGTTTTTTATTTGTGGTGAATTCTTATGTAGGTGTATTTTCCTGTAAACCCTTTACATCTATTTCCTGTACGTTATCCATTTCATCCAGTGGAAATACTGTCGCCATGTTATTACTAACATTTACTTCTTTAAGATAAACAGGTATCCCATTATAGTTAACATTTATCATATTGGGGGCGTCAATAATTTCTTGTGCTCTTTTTGCATCCATCCTTACTCACCTCAGTTATTGTATTCTCAGAATTATTTTCCTCTTGTATACATTTTTTTATACCAACCATCAATACTTATCTACGACAAAGGCCTGTTTATATAAATAAAGGGTGAATGACAATCCCTGTTATCGCCTTTCGGAATACAATGTACTAGCGTTTACCTTGTTTTAAAGCGGGGACGAACTATGAACAATCAGCTGTTAGAATTAATCGGCTTATGGATAGAGGCGGTTGGTCAAATTACATCTGCTACAGGAGAAACTAGAGAGTTGATGGAGGGAAGCGACCTCAATGCGTTGTTAATTGTTATCGGTGAAGGTTTGCAGTCCATTGGGGAAGGGTTACAAGGTGTAGGAGGGGATGAACCTGGAAGCAGATTTGGTAGCTTTATTGAATCAGCCGGTGCTGGAACAAGCTCCTATGCAGCGTGGAAGTTTCTGGCGGAACGTTCAGATGAGTTTGTTAGGCTGGGCGTTGTCGGTGATTCCCTGCAAGGATTAGGCGCAGCCATCGCCGCAGAGGCAGAGGAAGATCCTATTTTTATCCTAGGTAATAAGTTAGAATCCATCGGTGCTGCCTTGGAAGCCATTGGCGGATTGGCGCAAGTGGAAGGGGAAGGAGAAAAAGGCCAGCAACTTAATGTTTTAGGTAGCTGGCTGCAGGCAACGGGAGGGTTACTCCAATCTATTTATCTTTCCAAGTTGTTAAGAGAAGAGGGAGAAATATAAAGAGCAGACACTTCGAGAACAAGTGCCTGCTCTTATTGCTTATCATTCAAAATCAATTCCTAGCCTACCAATTCTCTCCACAGCTTCCTGCAGTCGCTCTTCACTATCGAGCAGCCCTACCCTTAAGTAACCTTCGCCACAATCCCCAAACCCGTTACCCGGTGCAACCACAACATGAGCTTTTTCCAAAAGCAAATCGGCGAATTCTTCCGAAGTATATCCCTTCGGTACCGGTGCCCAAACGAAGAAGGATCCTTTTGAAGGCGGGACATTCCAGCCAATCTTATGGCAAGAGTTAATGAAAGCATCCCGCCTGCTTTTGTAGGTGTCGACTAGTTCGTGTCCTGGCGTTTGATCTCCAAGTAAGGCTTTTGCGGCAGCCTGCTGAACGGCTCCGAACAAGCTGACATACAAGTGGTCCTGGATCAGGTCGATCGCTTTAATGACCGATGGATTTCCGATGGCAAATCCTACCCGCCAGCCCGCCATGTTATACGTTTTCGACAAGGTGTACATCTCCACCCCAATCTCCTTCGCCCCTTCCGACTGAAGGAAGCTTTGTGGCTTTTCCCCTTCAAGGCCAATCGCTCCATAGGCGAAGTCGTGAACGACACAGATGTTATGCTTTTTGGCGAGCGCTACGGTCTCATCAAAAAATGCTTTGTCTGCCACGCCTGCTGTCGGGTTATTTGGATAGTTTAAAAACATTAGTTTGGCGCGCTCCAACTCCGATTCGTCTAATTCCTTGTAGTCTGGCAGGAATCCGTTTTCTTCCCGAAGGGGCATTAGTGTCGATTCGGCATTTGCCAAGGCAATTCCTGACATGTAATCAGGGTAACCTGGATCTGGGAGCAGGGCATAATCACCCGGATTCAGGAGGCACTGGCTAATCTCTACCAACCCCGTTTTCGCACCAAACAGAATGGCAACTTCCTTTTGGGGATCCACTTCCACCCCATACTCCCTTTTGTAAAACTCTGCTATTGCCTCTTTCAGAAACCTGTATCCCTGAAACGGTGAATAACGATGGAATTTCGGGTTGTCAGCAGCAGTCTTCAACTCTTCCACAATATGCTGTGGCGTAGGCAGGTCTGGGTTTCCCTGCCCTAGGTTAATCACATCATGCCCTTGTTTTTTTAGGGCGTGTGATTTCTTTACTAATTTGGCAAAAAACTGCTCCGGCAGTCTCTGCAATGTATCGGAAAACTCAAAGTCTCGCATTCTACAACACCTCATTGCTGTAAGTTTGATCTGTTTTCTTTCAATTTAGCCTGTAAAATTTGTTATAATGATTTTGTCGCAATATTCCCTCTTAATTATAGGCTTCCTAACTGGATATTTTCAAGGAAATACCAGTTAAATGACCAAATCCCTTGATGGAAAAAATTGATTCTAAAAAACCGAGAAGTTATGATCTAAAGTTCCCTTTTTTTTCGTCGTTTGGCTTAAATATGAATAGAAATCACGCTGTATTTAAATTAAAAGTGTATTATGACTTAAATAGCAGAGAAAATCGCCACCTACTTAAGTTAAAACCCAGTGTTTAATTTAAAGTGGAAAAGAAATCACGTAGTATTTAAGTCAAAAGAGCATTATGCCGTAAATAGATACTGAGACTATTACCTATTTAAATCAAATCAGAAGAATGCTACTTTTATAATAGAAATTTAGCTATGGAGCACCTCACTATTACTTAAAAAGGAGCGTTATACATATGAAAATAGCTATCATACAAATGGACATTGCGTTTGGGAATCCTGAAGCAAACTTCCAGCTTGTGCAACAACGTTTTAAGGATGCAGCAGCAACGAAGCCAGATACCATCATTTTCCCGGAGCTATGGTCTACAGGCTATGACCTCACACGTCTAGACGAAATTGCCGACCACAACGGAGAAAAGACAATTACCTTCATTTCACAACTGGCTAAGGATTACCAAGTGAATGTGGTTGCTGGTTCCGTGGCCAAGTCAACTTCCGATGGCGTAACCAATACGATGCTCGTCATTAACCGTGAAGGCAAGCTCATTAAAGAATACAGCAAAGCTCATCTCTTTCGCCTCATGAGTGAAGAGAAGTATTTAATAGAAGGAAATGCTGATGGTTTGTTCCAACTCGACAAAGAAAAATGTGCTGGTGTTATATGCTATGATATTCGTTTTCCAGAGTGGATTCGCACTCATATGCTCGACGGAGCGAAAGTTTTGTTCGTTGTTGCGGAATGGCCAAGGCCTCGCATTGACCATTGGCGTGCCCTCCTTATTAGCCGTGCCATTGAAAATCAATGCTATGTCGTTGCCTGTAACCGGGTAGGGGCTGACCCGAACAACGAATTTGGAGGAACCTCTATTATTATTGGCCCGTGGGGGCAGATTATTGCCGAGGCAAACCAAGAAGAGGAAACCATTCTTACAGGAGAAATTGATTTTTCTGAAGTAGATAAAGTAAGGAAAACCATACCGATTTTTTCCGACAGAAGAACGGATCTATACAAAATATAAAGCCTGACTGTAACGAGAAGTGAAGACTGTCCATATATATTAAAGGTAAAGCCCAATTGTTGGAGGGGGGATTTCTGTGAAAGTAATCGTAGTTGGAGCTGGAATCGTTGGGAGCAGCGTTGCTTTCCATCTCAGTCAAAAAGGAGCGGAGGTGGAAGTAATTATAGTGGATCAGGGCCACCAGGGTCAGGCGACGGCCGCTGGTGCCGGCATTGTCTGCCCGTGGTTTTCCAACGAGGAATCTTCAGATAGATATGAAATAGCAAAAGCCGGAGCACTATATTACCCGACCCTTATGGAGGAACTAGAGGCCCATGGCGAAACAGAAACAAGCTACGCCGAGGTTGGTGCAATCAAAGTAAGTGACAACGAAGAAGCCCTCGATGCCTATGAAGCCCTCGTGCGAAAAAGACAGTCGGAAACGCCGGAAGTAGGTGTCATAACCCGGTTAACTGCAGCCGAAACTCGCGAACACTTTCCGCCGTTAAGGGAGATCCTGCAAGGAATTCACGTTACAGGTGGGGCTAGAGTGGATGGAGCCCTTTTGAAAGATGCTCTTTTGCGCGTCGCTGAAAAACAAGGTGCCAAAGTACAAACAGGGGATGCTACCTTAAAAGTAGAGGATGGGCGTGTCGAGGGAGTCCATGTCAACGGAGAATTTATGGCAGCAGATGCGGTCGTAGTCACAGCGGGGGCTTGGGCAAAGCAATCGTTGTACACGGCAGCGGTGGACCTCCCTGTGGAACCGCAAAAAGGACAAATTATTCATTTAGAACTGCCTGAAACAGACACTTCGAGATGGCCGGTGATCCTGCCAGAAAGCTCTCATTACTTACTAGCTTTTGATGATTCCCGTGTTGTTGCAGGTGCAACTAGGGAGTGGGGAGCAGGGTTTGATTACCGGATTACAGCACGGGGAATGGATGAAGTCCTGCAGGAAGCGTTGAATGTTGCTCCTGGATTGAAGGAAGCCACTTTCCGAGATGTACGTGTGGGTTTTCGACCAGTAAGTCCAGACTTGCTGCCATTGCTTGGAGCCTTGCCTAAATTGCCGAATTTAGTAGTGGCGAACGGATTAGGTTCTTTAGGATTAACCATGGGGCCTTATGTAGGAAAACTGGCAGCGGATCTGGCGTTAGGGGAGGAAGTGGAGATGAATTTATCCCCCTATTCTCCTGTCAGGAAGGTTTCGGAAGAAGTAAAGTAATATGCATAAGGGAAAAGTGTGTTGGCCAGCCTTCTGTGAAGGCTTGCTTTTGGTTGGTGCGGTGATCGTTGCCGGGGGGGAGGTCAGACCTCGATGAAACATACTCTAACTAGCCTATGCGAACTCAGGGTAATTTTATCCCGGTTAAGAACAAACCCGCGATAAATCCACCCTAATTTAAATCATGTAAAATCCATCGCTGTAATAAGTATGACGAAGGTCAATATGTATAATAATTCTCCCACCGAAACTCACCGCCCCAATCCTCTGCCGAGCATTTTTTTTACCCCAGGCACGTCTAAACACCTAGGGCAAAAGTCCTTACTGCTCCATTAAGTTAGATACGTTCACTTCTTGTTCTTGATCTGGTTGCTCTAATGGATAAATACGCGCTGTCTCGTTTTGCGGGTCTACATTTTGTATGTACACGCGCTGCCCATTGTATTTTACATCCTTCATGTCCGGTGAATTAGCAATTTCCTGTGCTCGTTGTACGTTCATTATCGAGACCTCCTCGTTTAATTTGAGACTGCTGAAAAACTTGAATAGCACTACTTTTTCAGTGCCCTCGTAAAATTATCAAGGATATTTTGCTCCAAACCTTTCCTTGTTATGCCAAAATATATTAAATTTTTCTTAACTGAATCCGAAATATTTGCCGAGCCTATTTTCCATCCATTATCATAAAACTCAAGATAGTCTAAGGAAGGGAGCTTTATCCATGCCGAAAAAGAATAAAGGACTTCAGCCAGGCGAAGTCATTCCGTCTTTTTCATTAGAAGGGACAGACGGTAAAACATATGCCAGCGAGGACTATAAAGGAAAGCCGTTCCTCTTGGTTTTCCTCCGCTCTACATTTTGACCAAATAGCCGCAAGCAGCTAGGTCAGCTGCATGACAACTTACAAAAGTACGAAGAGCTCGGCGTATCCATTTTGACCGTTATAGGTCAAAAGAAGGAAGCGGTGGTGAAATGGGAGGAGCAAAATCCCATGCCATTCCCAGTGTTAATCGATGAGGATCGTTCTGTTATAAAGGCCTTTGATGTTTACAACCTTATTAGTTTCGACGCCTTCCGCATGGCCCACCCAAGTACCTTCTTAATTGACGAGGAAGGGAAAGTGGCTTATACGTATGTCGGTTCCCAACAATGGGACTTGCCGTCGCAAGATACCTTACTAGAACAAGTGGAAAAAGTTTTGTCTAAGTAAAAAGAGAGTTTGAGCCGACAGGAGTCCATCGGTTCAAACTCTATTATTGTTTTATACAGAAATTTATGGTTAATAGTTGATTGTAGCGTAAGGCAGGACACGCCTGCGGGAAAAGCAACAGCCGAAGACCCCGCAGGTACGAGGAGGCTGAGGCGTTGCCCGCGGCAAGGGAGTGCATGTAGCGGAAATCAACTACTAATTTATAGTTTCCATACATGGTAGTGGCTGTAAAGCCATAGATGTTTTATACGTGTATCTCCTGCTTTTCCAGCCACGTCTGAATGACATCCTCAATACCATGTTTGAATGTTGGGTAGTGAAATTCAAAGCCTGTTGACAACAGCTTCTCGTTGGAAAAATTCGTATGTGCCGTCGCATATTCCGTAAGGACCGGCCCCAGTAGGACTTGGCATAGCCATGTGGGAACTTCCCTGTATCGTCCTTTCATGCCAGACTCCACAATTGTTTTTTTCCGAAAAGTGCTCACAGGAGTGGGCTCGTGATCCACCAGGAAGTAACTTTCACTAGGCTCACCATGCTCCAGCAGATGGACTAACGCACGTGCACAGTCCTTGTAATGGATTGGTGAAAAATAAGGGTCGTGCCCTTTCAATCCAGTAATCGGCTTTTTGTTTTTCAAAGGCTGTAAGAAGAGCTGCTCATACCAGGACCCTGGTCCGTACACTTGGCCGGGGAAAGCTTTCACAATGGGAATTCCCTTTTGTGAGTAGGAGGCCAAACTGTTGACCGAAGGAGCAATGTATGGACCCCAGCCTACTGGTGTATTTGGCTCATCCTCCCTTTTCGGGTCCTCGTTCCCTGCATCACCATAATAGCTTGTGCCTGCAACGAAGACAACCTTTGCCGGCGGATTGTCTAATAAGGCATCCATAACTTTATGGGTCATACGGTAATGCCCCTTTTTAAATTCCTCTGCTACTTTTGTGGTAACCTTTTTACCCCAAGTTGGCGGTGAGGCAAGGTGGATGACATAGTCTGCTTCTTTTATTTTTTTCATCCATTCTCCTGTTGCCATTAAATCGCCAATCACCGGTTCCGCACCTTTTTCTCTTAGCTGTTTGGCCGATTCTTCCGAGCGGGTTATCACATGCACGTGAAAGCCTTGTTTCAACGCGACATCCGTAACAGCTGTTCCAATATATCCAGTTCCCCCAGTAATGAATAACTTCTTCATCATGCAGTCCCCCCAATTAATCGCTTCGTAAAAGCTTATGCCTGCTGAAGTGTGCACATGCTAAGAACAAGGGAAAAGAGTGATTTGTTTTTGTAGGCATATGGCAGAGGCGTGTTTTTGACTTCAATGAGCACGAAATTGATGCTGAAGTAGAAAACGGGTAGATAGAGCCGTTCAATGAACGCGAAATTGAGTTTGAAGTAGAAAAACGAGTATATAGAGCCGTTCAATGAGCGCGTAATTGAGTTTGAAGTAAGAAAAACAAGTAGATAGAGCAGTTCACTGAGCACGAAAATGAGGTTGAAGCCAGGAAAACGAGTAGATAGAACAGTTCAATGAACGCAAATTCACCAAGTAGTTAGAAAAACGAGCACATAGACTCGCCTAATACAGTTCACATACAAAATTTACTTAAGTCGACTACTAAAACGCGAAGCGAAAAGCAAATAATCATTCCATTTTGAACAACTAGACCTCCATAAATACAAAAAAAATCTTCAATTACCTCTACCATTACAATGAAAACGCATACATATACACCGAATAAAAAAATTCTCAAGAAACTTCCTGATATATATTGCATAAAAATGTATCAGAGAGTATAATAATGAACTAATCAAGAGTGTGGGAGGTTTACTGACGTGTTAAATGCTGCAGTAGTTGGTGGAACAGGATACGGGGCTATTGAATTAATTCGCTTAATTGATAAGCACCCTAACGTCCAATTAAAGAAAGTAATTTCCCATTCTCAGAGCGGAACGGAAATTCAGGAGGTTTATCCCCATTTAACCCAAATCGTAGAAACGGTCATGAGTGAATGGAGTATACAAAACCTCAGTAAAGAAGTAGACGTCGTTTTTTTCGCAACACCACCGGGAGTGAGTCAAAAGCTCATCCCCGAATGCAGGGAGCATAACCCCAGTCTGCAATGCATTGATCTATCCGGGGATTTCAGACTTACTAATCCAGCAGACTATGAAACTTGGTATGGGGCACCCGCCTCACCACAACAATACTTAGAAGAAGCAACGTACGGATTAACGGAAATATATACAGACAAAATTAAAACTAGCAAACTCATATCAAACCCTGGCTGCTACCCGACCGCAACACTATTAGCTCTACTGCCTGCGGTTCAGCAAGGCTGGGTCAACCTATCATCCATCATCATAGATGGAAAATCAGGAGTATCTGGAGCAGGGAGAAAGGTTTCCCTTGCCACTCATTTTTCCGAAGTGAACGAAAGTGTAAAAGCGTATAAACTGGGAGCTCATCAGCACATTCCGGAGATTGAGCAGTTCCTGCAGAGGGAAACCGCTGATCCTAGCAACAGCCCGGTCCAGGTTACCTTCTCTACCCATCTTATCCCAATGACGAGGGGCTTGATGTGTACCGTGTATTTCGATTTAAACGAACCAAAAACTACAACAGAGTTAATTAATTTTTATACAGAAGTATACAGTAAACACCCATTCGTGAGGGTGCGACCCGAAGGCACCTACCCAGCGACAAAAGAGGTTTCGGGAAGTAATTACTGTGACTTAGGGATTCATACAGATCCCCGTACAGGAAAAGTAACAATCGTATCTGTCATCGATAACCTTGTGAAAGGAGCGTCCGGTCAGGCCATACAGAACTTAAACGTTATGAACGGCTGGGACGTACGTACAGGATTACTAGAAATACCCATCTACCCGTAAAACTGATTCAAGTAACTGGAAAAATCTAAATTCCAAGAAACCTAGATTTAAAGAGGAGGATTAAACTAAAATGCAATCAGTTTTAACGGACCATATAAAAGTCGTAAAGGACGGAAATGTTACCACCCCAAAGGGATTCACAGCAGGTGGACTTCACTGCGGCATAAAAAAAACGCAAATTTGACTTAGGCTGGCTCTACTCAGATGTACCGGCCACGGCAGCAGGCGTCTATACCCTGAACCAGTTTCAGGCACCTCCTCTCAAAGTAACGAAGGAAAGCATTGCTGTTGAGAATAAGCTGCAGGCCCTCCTCGTTAATTCGGGAGTTGCCAACGCCTGTACCGGCAATCAAGGACTTCAGGATGCTTATACAATGCAAAACGATTTTGCCAAGGCTATGGGAGTGGTACCCCATCTCGTTGCCGTCGCTTCCACAGGGGTGATCGGCACCCACTTGCCAATGGAAAAACTTAAGTCGGGAATCTCCCAAGTAGGCCTTCAGGAGCATAACGAAGCGTGCCGATTCGAGCAAGCCATTTTAACGACCGACACTTGTGTAAAAAACATTGCCGTACAGCTGGAAATTAACGGCGTTGCCGTTTCCATCGGCGGGGCAGCGAAAGGCTCAGGCATGATTCATCCAAACATGGCGACCATGCTCGCCTTCGTTACCACCGATGCTAACGTCCATCATGAAAGCCTTACTACCGCCTTAAAGGACGTAACGAACCGCACGTACAACCAAATTACCGTGGACGGGGATTCCAGTACGAACGATATGGTCCTTGTTTTGGCAAACGGCAAAGCAGGCAATAACGAGTTGAACGAAACCCATCCCCAATGGCAGCAGTTCAAGAACGCATTAGAATTTGTCTGCCAAGTACTGGCGAAGAAGATTGCGAGGGACGGGGAAGGGGCCACGAAGCTCATTGAAGTTCACGTTACTGGCGCGGCGACGGAAGCAGCGGCTCGTAAAATCAGCAAAACCATCATTTCTTCGAATCTCGTTAAAACAGCCATTTACGGTGCTGACCCTAACTGGGGGCGGGTCGTCTGTGCCATCGGCTACAGCGAACAGCCGATAGACCCAGATAAGGTGAAGGTGTCCCTTGGGCATATTCCCGTGGTGGAAAACGGGTTGCCTTTGGAGTTTGATGAGGATGAAGCGACCGAGTACCTCCAACAGGAGACCGTGAAAATCAATGTGGATCTCCAGCAGGGAGCAGCACAAGCCGTTGCCTGGGGCTGCGACCTAACCTATGACTATGTGAAAATCAATGCTTCCTATCGAACGTAACCGTGAGGAGTGTAACAGACAATGAATTATTTAGTAGTGAAATGTGGCGGAAGTGTTTTAGAAAAACTACCAGCCTCTTTTTATAAAAATCTCGTGGAGCTGCAGCAATCAGGAAAGTGGCAGCCTATCATAGTTCACGGGGGCGGCCCATTAATATCGAAGCTCCTCAAAAAGCTCGGGGTTGAAACGACCTTCGTAGACGGCCTACGGGTGACGTCCAAGGAAGTTCTCCACATCGTTGAAATGGTCCTGAGTGGTTCCGTCAATAAACAGATTGTCCAGAACATCCAGAAGGCGGGAGGTTCCGCCTACGGCATCAGCGGCGTTGACGGAGCTCTGATTTCGGCAAAACCAGCAAACGGAAGCATGAAACTGGGCTACGTTGGCGAAGTCACCCATGTGAAAACAGAGCTTATCGAACAAATTCTTGAAAATTGTCACATACCTGTCATCTCTCCTATCGGCATCGACACGAATGGCCAAATATATAATATTAATGGAGATGTTGCGGCGTCTGCGGTGGCAAAAGCGTTGGGAGCGAAGCTTTGCTTCATCAGCGATATTCCAGGGATTTATGTGGAGGAAAAGGGCGTGCAAACGACCCTTCACGAACTGACAAAAACAGAGGCGGAAAGCCTCATTCATAAAAAGGTAATTACGGGAGGCATGATTCCGAAGGTGAAAGCGGCAATCGACGGGTTAGCCCATAACGTACAGCAGGTCGTGATTTTAAACGGAATGGAAGCCAACAGCCTCCATCAATTTTTGGCAGGAGAAAAAATCGGCACGAAAATGCTGGCAGATAAGGAGGTGCATCCTCATGTCCAATGAAGTGACGACAACGCCGCTGAATTCTATCATGGGTACGTATCAGCGCTTTCCCGTCACCCTCGTGAAGGGAGAAGGAAGCTATGTTTACAACGACAAAGGCAACAAATACTTAGATTTCAGCTCCGGTATTGGAACGTGCAACTTAGGTCATGTACCTGAGGCGGTGAAAACGGCAGTCGAGAAGCAGCTTAACAATCTATGGCATTGCTCGAACTTATACCATATTCCAGCCCAACAGCAATTGGCGGACCTCCTAACTGCGAACAGCTTCGGCGATCAAGTTTTCTTCTGCAACAGCGGAGCGGAAGCCAATGAAGGGGCTATTAAACTGGCAAGAAGGTACGCGCAAAAAGTGAACGGCTCGCAAGCCTATGAAGTAGTAACCTTTACCCAATCATTTCACGGCCGCACCTTGGCTACGTTAACGGCGACGGGGCAAGCGAAAATTCAGGACGGATTCGCACCGCTGCCAACAGGCTTCCGCTATTTACCCTATAACGACGTGGAATCACTAGCCCAATTGGCAACACCACAGACGTGTGCAGTGTTACTAGAATTGTCACAAGGGGAGGGAGGAGTCATCCCTGCAGACGGGGAATGGATTAAACAGTTAGTTCAAATCTGCAAGGAAAACGGAATACTCATTATGGTGGATGAGGTGCAGACAGGAATGGGCCGCACGGGCAAGCTATTTGCCTACGAGCATTACGGGTTTGATCCTGATGTTATGACGCTGGCGAAGGGGCTTGGTTCGGGAATACCCATTGGGGCCATCGTTGCCAAGCAACACGTGTCTCAGGCATTTGGACCTGGAACTCACGGTACCACTTTTGGCGGTAACCCGATTGCCGCAACGGCAGGGTTGGCAACCCTCACGGAACTTGTGGAAACGGATATTATCCCTAAAGTAGCCGAACTGGGGGACTATTTAGCCGGTGAACTTGAAAAACTCGCAGCCGCCTACCCAACCCAAATAAATGAAATTCGCGGCATCGGCCTTATGCAAGGAATCGTCACGGAAGAGCCGTCCATCAACATCCTAACGAAGGCAAGGGAAAGAAACGTCCTTCTCCTTGTGGCAGGACCAAACGTGGTAAGGCTATTACCACCGCTCAACACAACAAAACAAGAAATCGACCACGTTATCAGCGTGCTCGACGCGATTTTTTCCATACAACACGAAGGGGGGAATTCCCTGTGAAAACCGGTTACTTAGTGCTTGAAACAGGTGAAACATTCGAAGGAACGCTTATTGGTGAAATGAACGACATGATTGGAGAAGTGGTTTTCAATACGAGCATGACCGGCTATCAGGAAATCATCACGGACCCCTCTTACGCAGGTCAGATCTTGACGTTTTGCTACCCGCTTATTGGTAACTATGGTCTTAACGCCGACGACAACGAAAGCTTCAACACTTCTGTCTCCGGTGTCATTACTGGCGATATGTGTGAAGAACCTAGCCATTATCAGGCCACGAAAAAGTTTTCCGAAATGCTGAAGGAGAACGGTGTTCCTGGCTTGACCGGTGTTGATACACGCGCCCTCGTCAAGGTCATCCGGAAGCATCATACGGTGAAAGGGAGAATTACTACGGACCCTTCCCCTGAAGCAATGAAAACGGGAGGGAGCGATGTATCTCAGGACTTCTGGGTCAGCAAAGTGTCCGTAAAGGCACCCCTGACCTATGTGAAGAACGGCCCCCATGTGGTGCTAATGGATTACGGCTATAAAAAATCGATCCTGAACGCCCTACTAAAGGAAAATTTCACCGTGACGGTCGTGCCCTACCACTATGACTATGAAAAAGTGAAAGCCCTAAAGCCAGACGGTGTTCTCCTAAGCAATGGCCCTGGGGACCCCATGAAGCTTGAGCAATGGTTCCCGGAAATTAAGAAGATTACGGAGAGTTACCCAACTTTAGGCATCTGCCTCGGCCATCAACTGATTGCCTTGGCCCACGGGGCAAAAACGAAGAAGCTTGCCTTCGGTCACAGGGGCGGTAACCATCCCGTCAAGGAGCTTCTCACAGGGAAGGTGCACATGACTGCCCAAAACCATGGCTATGTGGTCGTGGATGAATCCATAAATTACACTCAGTTTCAAATCACATTCCGCAACGTGAACGACAAGACGGTGGAAGGATTAAAGCATGTGAGCTTGCCGCTCCAATCGGTGCAGTTCCATCCCGAAGCCCATCCAGGTCCAAGCGACACGGAATTTATTTTCAACGAATTTTTGCATCAGGTGGTTACGTCAGGAGGAAAACGGTATGCCAAAGTATAGCAGCTTACAGAAAATTCTCGTCATTGGCTCGGGCCCCATCGTCATTGGTCAGGCCGCAGAGTTCGACTACGCCGGGACCCAGGCCTGCCTCGCGTTGAAAGAGGAAGGTGTGGAGGTTGTCCTTGTGAACAACAACCCGGCCACAATTATGACCGACGAGTCCATGGCCGACAAAGTTTACATCGAGCCACTTAATGTGGAGACGCTGGAAAAAATCATTGCTAAGGAAAAACCAGACGGTATGATCGGCACCCTCGGTGGCCAAACGGGCTTGAACTTAACGGTGGAGCTCCATGAAAAGGAGATTTTAGCTAAATACGGAGTCAAACTACTTGGAACGTCCGTCGACTCCATCCAAAAGGGGGAAGACCGGGAGAAATTTCGTAATCTCATGCTGGACATCGGCGAGCCCATCCCTGAATCGAAAATCATTGAAGAATATGACGCAGGTGTGGAATTCGTCCAAGAAGTTGGCTTTCCTGTCATCATCCGCCCGGCCTATACCTTAGGCGGTGCTGGCGGTGGTTTTGCCAATAATGACGAAGAACTAGAATATGTTTTGAAACAAGGACTAACGCAAAGCCCGATCCACCAGGTCCTCGTAGAGAAAAGCATTAAAGGCTGGAAGGAAATTGAATACGAAGTCATGCGGGATGAAAATGACACCTGCACCATCGTTTGTAATATGGAAAATATGGATCCTGTTGGTGTTCATACTGGAGATTCCATCGTCGTCGCCCCATCGCAAACGTTAACGGACGTGCAATATCAGATGCTCCGGAACTCCTCCTTGAAGGTGATCCGCGCCCTGAATGTTGTGGGAGGATGCAATATCCAGTTTGCATTGGAGCCAGATTCCAATAATTATTACATTATCGAAGTGAACCCGCGGGTCAGCCGTTCTTCGGCCCTCGCTTCTAAGGCGACGGGCTATCCCATTGCAAGGATCGCTGCCAAATGCGCTATCGGCTATCATTTAGACGAAATACTTAATCCAATAACCGCCAACACATACGCATCCTTTGAACCGGCCCTCGACTATGTGGTCGTGAAGCTGCCACGCTTTCCCTTTGACAAGTTTTCCGAAGGAGACCGCACTTTAGGGACGCAAATGAAAGCAACTGGCGAAGTAATGGCCATCGATCGATCGTTCGAAGGGGCCTTGAACAAAGCGCTCCGTTCCATGGAAACAAACACGGCCCACAGCCTTTTCGCAAAAACAATGGCCGCCAAGTCGGATGAGGAGATCATCCATCTTCTAAAAACACCGAGCGACTTGCGCCTCTTTGCCATTGCCGAAGCATTCAAGCGAGGCTTCACCATGGAAGAGCTGATGGTGTATACGGAAATTGACCTTTGGTTCTTGACGAAAGTAAAGAACATCGTCGACTTAGAGCACGCTCTCGCAGCACAGCCTTGGGAGGAAACACCAACCGACCTATTAAAACGGGCAAAACGCATGAACATGGGTGACAAACGTATTGCAGAAATCTATCAAGTCAGCGAAACGGAAGTCCGCGCCAAATGGCAGGCCCTCGGCATAAAGCGTGGCTACAAGCTCGTAGACACATGCGCTGGTGAATTTGATGCAGCAACACCATACTATTATTCTACCTATCAAGGCACAGACGAGGTGGAGCCGACCACGAACCGGAACAAAATTCTCGTTATTGGCTCCGGCCCCATTCGCATTGGCCAGGGGATTGAGTTCGATTATTGCTCCGTCCACGCCGCCCTTGCCGTGAAAAAGCTCGGCTACGAAGCGATCGTCATGAACAACAACCCAGAGACAGTGAGTACGGACTATTCCATCGCCGACCGACTTTATTTTGAGCCACTTGCAGTAGAAGATATTCTCGCCGTCATCGAGAAAGAAGGTGTCACCGGCGTCCTCGTTCAGTTTGGCGGCCAAACAGCTATCAATCTAGCGAAAGAATTAGAAGACGCAGGCGTTAACATACTCGGCACGTCCACTACGGTCATTGATCAGCTCGAGGACCGCCACCAATTTTACGAAGTCTTAAACGAACTGAACATCCCCCACATCGCGGGGAAAACCATTTACGACGGAGACGCCCTTTTACCGGCAGCTCAAGAATTAGGCTACCCAGTTCTCGTGCGCCCGTCCTACGTCATCGGCGGCCAATCCATGTTCATCTGCCACAACGACGAAGAGCTCACGAAATACTTGCACCGGATCCAAGAAGACGGCAACGCCCGCTCCTGGCCACTCCTCGTGGACCAATACTTGCCAGGGTTGGAATGCGAAATCGACGTCATCTCCGACGGCAATGACATTGTCGTCCCAGGCATTTTCGAGCATTTGGAAAAAGCAGGTGTCCACTCTGGAGACAGCGTGGCCTTGTTCCCTCCAATTTCCATGGAGACGGAAACTCAGAACCTTGTCGTATCGTACGGAGAAAAAATCGCCACCTACCTGGGGGTCGTTGGCATGATGAATATTCAATACGTCATTTATGATGACGTCGTCTATGTGTTAGAAGTAAATCCAAGGTCATCCCGAACGGTGCCCATCATGAGCAAGGTCACAAAGGTTCCCATGATTGAATGGGCAACTCACGTACAGCTAGGTGCTAATTTGAAGGATTTAAGTGAGCAAACAGGCCTTTTACCGGAACCAAACTACTATTCTGTAAAAGCACCGATCTTCTCAGCTAGTAAACTGAAGGGCGTCGACCACGTCCTTGGTCCGGAAATGAAATCCACCGGCGAAACGTTGGGGCTCGGCGCTACCTTGGAGGAGGCCTTGTCGAAGGCCATGCAGCTTTCGTTAATAAAACCTGCTAGCCAACGGAAGCCAACGATTTTTTGCTCCATCGCTGATCGGGCGAAAGAAGAGAGTCTCTGCAGTATCGCGGCCTTTACGGCCGCAGGTTACCATGCGGTTGCCACAGATGGAACGGCGGAGTTCCTCCTGAAGCATGGGATTCCTGTTGAGAAGCTAACAAAAGATAAACAGGAGCTACTGGAGTTTTTCAAAAATAAAAAGCCTGATCTTGTATTGAATATCCCCACGGAAGGGAGAAACGTGGCGAAAACCGGGTTCTATTTGCGGGAACTGGCTGTTCGTTATCAGGTGCCGTTCTTTACGAGTTTCGATACGTTGAAGCCGTGGATCGAGGCATTGCACGGGAGCGAGGCGGAGGAGACGCCGCGGACGCTCGCAGAGTATGGTGAAATGAATAAACTATGCATAAATGAGGTGGAAAAATGTCAACTGTCAAACATATAAAAAAGCTTTCCATGGAAAAACAGCTGCAAGGGAAGGATTTCCTCACCCTTGCAGACCTCTCCCCGGAGGAGGTCCATTTTCTCCTCCAGGAGGCCATCGATTTAAAGAAGAAGCAAAAGCTTGGTGTGCCAACCCCATATTTACAGGGAAAAACGTTAGGGATGATCTTTGAGAAATCATCAACCCGTACACGAGTTTCCTTTGAGGTAGGCATGCTGCAGCTGGGAGGCCACGCCATTTTTCTAAGTTCGAAAGACCTGCAACTGGGACGAGGAGAGTCCATCTATGACACGGCCAATGTGTTGGCTCGCTACTTGGACGGGATCATGATCCGTACCTTTGAGCATGAAAAGGTGGAGGAACTGGCGAAGCATTCTTCGGTGCCGGTCATTAACGGCTTGTCTGATACGCACCACCCGGCGCAAATACTAGCAGACTTACTTACGATTCTGGAGCATAAAGGGAAGTTGAAGGGATTGAAGCTTTGTTACGTTGGGGACGGGAATAACAATGTGGCACACTCGTTAATGGAAGGCGCTGCGAAAGTAGGCATGAATATGACGATGGCTTGTCCAGCGGGGTATGAACCGGATAGTTTGATTTTTGAAGGTGTGAAGGCAGTTGCGGCTGAGCAAGGATGTAAAGTAGTGTTGACGGATGATCCTGTGGAAGCCATGACTGGTGCTGATGTAGTCGTCACCGATGTGTGGGCGAGTATGGGCCAGGAGGAGGAACAGGCCAAGCGCTTGCAAGCTTTCGCCCCTTATCAGGTAAACAAGGATTTATGCGCGTATGCAAAAAAAGATTTCATCTTCTTACATTGCCTACCGGCACATCGAGATGAAGAGGTAACGGCAGAAATCATTGATGGACCGCACTCTGTCGTGTTTGACGAAGCGGAAAATCGGTTACATGCGCAAAAGGCATTATTAAAAGTATTAATGAAAGATTAATTTTTTTGGTTGACTGTGCATAAAAATACGTTATAATAGATAATAATTCAGAGTTTAGGAAAAAGGAGAGTTTAACAAATGGCGAAAGAAAAGGTTGTTTTGGCGTATTCAGGTGGATTAGATACTTCCGTTTCCATCAAATGGATTCAGGAGCATTACGGATATGATGTGATCGCCCTCGGATTAGATGTTGGGGAAAAAAAGGATTTTGAGGCCATAAAAAATAAAGCGTTGGATGTTGGTGCCGTCAAAGCGATCATGGTCGACGCGAAGGAGTTGCTGGCGGAGGAGTATATTTTGCCTGCATTAAAGTCCAACTGCCTTTATGAAGGGAAATACCCCATATCTTCAGCCTTGAGCCGGCCGTTAATCTCGAAATTACTAGTGGAAGTCGCTGAGCAAGAAGGTGCTGTTGCCGTGGCCCATGGTTGCACAGGGAAAGGGAATGACCAGGTTCGCTTTGAAGTTTCCATTCAAGCGCTGAACCCGAACTTGAAGGTAATCGCGCCCGTTCGTGAGTGGGGTATGACTCGTGATGAGGAAATCGCCTATGCGAAGGAAAAAGGCATTCCAGTTCCAGCAACGTTGGAGAGTCCTTATTCCATTGATGCGAATATTTGGGGCCGTGCCTGCGAAGCTGGTGTGCTAGAGGATCCATGGATGGAAGCGCCGGAGGAAGCCTTCGACTGGACAGCACCAATCACCATGACACCAGACGAGGCGGAATACATTGACATTGAGTTTGTGCAAGGTGTTCCGGTGGCGTTGAACGGCGAGAAGATGGGACTTGTTGAGTTGATTGAAGAGCTAAATGCCATTGGTGGAAAACACGGCGTCGGCCGTATCGACCATATTGAGAATCGATTAGTGGGGATTAAATCCCGTGAAGTATATGAGTGTCCTGGCGCGGTTATTTTACTGAATGCCCATAAGGAGCTTGAGTTCTTAACGCTACCGAAGGAAGTGACCCAGTTCAAGGTGCAGGTGGATCAGCAGTTTACGCAAATGACGTATGATGGCCTTTGGTATTCTCCGTTGAAAAAAGCGTTGGAGGCGTTTGTGGACGAAACGCAAAAGGTTGTGTCTGGAACGATCAAAGTGAAGCTTCATAAGGGTAATTATGTGGTAGTGGCTCGTAAATCAGCGAACAGTTTGTACAACGAGGAGTTGGCTACTTACTCGAAGGGTGATGCTTTCGATCATAACGCTGCCGTTGGTTTCATCAAGCTGTGGGGCTTAACGACGAAGGTCTACTCCGATGTGAACCAGAAGAATGGTGCAGGTGTAGAGGAGAAGCTTTTGAAAGAAGAACACATTGCCCTACAAGGAGAAAAGAAAACAGACTCAAAGATTTACGGATAATTTGCTGATTTTATAGAATGAGTGCTGGGGTTTGCTGGCTTGAGCCAGCAAACTTCCATTTTGTTGGTGGGGAGCGTTGCTGTTTTGACGTTTGGATCCACAAATCCACTAAAATTCCGTTCAATTTACCCGAAAAGCGAACATGAGCGTTGAAACGGTCAAATTGGAGCGCTTAATTTGCCTGAAAAGCGAGCATTGGCGTTGGATCGGTCAAATTGGAGCGTTTAATTTGCCCAAAAAAGCAAGCATGAACGTTGAAACGGTCAAATTGGATCGTTCAATATGCCAGAAAAGCACGCAAAGGCAATAAAACGGTCAAATTGAACTACCCAATCGACGTAAAATCACCAACCTGAACGAAACACGAGTAGATAGGCTCAGAAATCGCCAACCTACAAAAAGCAAATCACCACAATTACCAGAGGAGGGACTTACCACATGTCACAATCAAAACTATGGGGCGGACGTTTTACAAAAGAAACTAACAAACTCGTGGAGGAACTGACAGCATCCATTTCCTTCGATCAAAAGCTGGCCAACGAGGACATAGAAGGAAGCCTCGCCCACGTGCAGATGCTAGGTGAATGCAATATCATCTCCACGGAAGACGCGGAAACGATCAAAGCAGGCCTCCTTAAGGTCAAAGAAAAGCTCGCAAACAACGAGCTCCAGTATTCCGTCGCCAACGAAGACATCCACATGAACATTGAAAAATTCCTAATTGATGAAATCGGCCCAGTCGGTGGAAAGCTTCATACCGGCCGAAGCCGTAACGATCAAGTGGCCACGGATATGCATCTTTACTTAAAAAATCACACCAACAATATCATCGCCCTTATCGAAAACACACAAAAAGCCATCCTAACCCAGGCCGAAGCAAACATCGAAACGATCATTCCAGGTTACACCCACCTTCAACGAGCGCAACCCGTATCCTTTGCCCACCATCTGATGGCATACTTCTGGATGCTGGAGCGAGACAAAGGCCGCCTACAAGACAGCCTTGAGCGAATTAACTGGTTGCCCCTTGGTGCAGGTGCCCTAGCCGGAACCACCTTTCCGATCGATCGTCACAGAACAGCAGAACTTCTCGGCTTCGAGCAAGTTTACCCAAACAGTATGGATGCGGTCAGCGACCGGGATTTCATCCTTGAATTCCTGTCGGCGGCTTCCATCATCATGATGCATATCTCCCGCCTCTCAGAAGAGCTGGTCATCTGGAGCAGCCAGGAATTCCAATTCATCGAATTAGACGATTCCTTCTGCACTGGCTCAAGCATCATGCCACAGAAGAAGAATCCTGACGTGCCAGAGCTTCTTCGTGCAAAAACAGGTCGCGTATACGGCAACTTAATGGGACTCTTAACGGTACTGAAAGGCCTTCCCCTTGCTTACAACAAAGACATGCAGGAAGACAAAGAAGGCATGTTTGATACGGTTGAAACGCTGGAAGGCTCCCTACAACTTCTTGGGCCCATGATTGCCACCATGACTGTGAATACACAAAAAATGCGTCAAGCTGTTAACCAGGATTATTCAAACGCAACGGATATTGCTGACTACTTAGTGACGAAGGGTCTCCCATTCCGTGAAGCCCATGAAGTCATTGGAAAAATCGTACTTCATGCCATTTCCAAAAATAAATTTCTTCTTGAATTAAGCATGGATGAATACAAACAGTTCCACTCCTTTTTTGAAGACGATATCTACCAAGTCCTTGCACCTGATAATGTAGTAGCAGCACGTAACAGCTATGGTGGTACCTCCCAAGCCCAAGTAAAGGATCAAATCGCCCTAGCAAAAATGAAACTAACAGACGAAAAATAGTAGGACACAAATTCAAAGTGTCCGTGCCCAACTTACTGACCCAGACTAACCTAACACAAAGCCATAATCTAACGCGCTCGTTCCCCAATAACGACAGCGCGTTTTCCCTTATCTTAAACAAAAACCTATAGAAATTGTAAAAACATCGTTTAAAACCTCTAGTCTCGTGGTACAAGCCCTATAACCCTATTTTACTGGAGGTAGTTATGCAATGGCGAAGGTAGTTGCAGGAGTTCAAGTCATGCCTGATGGGAAAAACAAAGATACGGACGGATGTGTAACAGAAATTGTTAAGATTGTTCAGGAGTCGGGATTAAATTATGAGGTAGGCTCAAAATTGACAGTCATTGAAGGCGAATTTGAAGAAGTCATGGACGTTATCATCCAAATGCAACGGGAAGCAATCAACCAGCCGACAGACGAAGTCATAACGAACGTGAAACTTTATTATAATGAAAACGATGAAGGCTCAGAGGCCCAAGACAACACGCCCCATTAACAAACGTTAGTACCTTGGTTCAAAAGCTAGTAAAAACCGCAAATGAAAAAAAGTTAGGCAACTTTTCCGACATAATACCATCTAAAGTTGTTTTTTGCTCACATAAGCATATTATGATAGAATAATATTGATTAATGTCTAGCTGTCATTAATAATTTACAACAAACCTACGATAACTTCATAGATTAACATATTGAGAACGATACACGGTAAATGGAAGGACAGTTACCTTAAATTAACTGCGCCTTAAACATGGCCTAACTTCAACAAACATTGAGGTTAGGTCTTTTTTATTGGAACGATTCAGGAGGACAAGTGATCCATGACGACAAAAAGTATTATTCAAGAAGATCTAATAAACTTAAGCAGTCAGTTAAGTAAAATGATAAAACGTAGCTTCGGTAAAGGACCCGATTCCTGTTTTTGCACCTTTGATGAAGATGTTTTAATAGTTCGTGTGAAAAAATTTATCACGCCTGCAGAACAGGTGTTATTGGAGAAGAACGAAAGAAACTTTGCCCAAAAATTTCGTTCGCATATCATAAGTGACATTTTAGATTCATTTAAAGAAAAGCTACGGGATGAATTAGAAGTGGAATTTGATCACTTCTATCATGACTGGAATTTTGACACAAATACAGGATTCATCCTGTTTATAAACGCAAATTCCGTCTCAATTCAACCATTTCAGGAGCAGAATACTGGGACGGAAACCTTGAAAGAAAACATTACGAGAACTTTTTCTTCCATTTATAAACAACCAGGCCACGTGCAGTTGAAAAATATCGGAAATAATATCGTTATTGCCCATTGTCAGGATACGTTACTACCCATTGAAAAGGAATTGTTTGAGCAGGGAAATTATGAACTTCTTTATAACCATATGGAATATGTGAAGAGTGGAATTATGGAAAATAAATTGCTGTTTGATTCAAATTTCCAACAAGGTATTCAAGATATTTTTCTCCTATGGGATTATGATAATCACAGCACTTACCTTGTTTTTTACTTAAATAAAGCTTCTGTTAATGGATAGTGTTGAATTTAAATATGCGTTGATTTTGCAAAAGGAGCGGGGCTCCAGCGGATAAAGCAGCAAGCGAAGACTCCGCAGGGAAAAAGAGACTGCTGAAAAACTAGAAAAGTTAAATTGCAATGGCTCCGCTCGTTGCTCTCCTACTATGAAAAACCCACTCATAGTAGGCTTTCAAAAGATTGCAACGGCTACGCTCATTGCTACGGCAACTGAACGGCTAAGAACGTGCCTTTTCAGTTGCCTCTAAATAAAAACAAAAGAATTGTGAACATTTTTCCTTAGCTAAGTAAAAACCAATAAATGAACCCATACTAAGATATAGGGAATTTCCCATAAATTTCTTTTTGGCAGAAAATTTCCTATTATCAGATGGAGGAATTGTGATAAAATAAACAAGGTTATTGTTTTTGAAGGCAATAATTTTGGGTGGTTCCTTCCCTAGGAGGATTACCTCATGAACTTGCAAGACAAGTTAAGTCATATCAGTAGCTACACTAGTAAATTATTACGAAAAAAATTTGGTCGTGGTCCGGAATCTTGCCATGCAACAATCGGCAAGGAATTTTTGCTTATTTATATTCGAGGTTTTATTTCACCAATGGAAGATATCCTCATAAAAAAAGGACAAATTTCCTATGTGGACCATGCGAGAGAAGTAATTATTAGTCATGTTATGGATGAATTAAAGGGTGTTGTCCAAGTTACTTTAGACGTAACCGTAGAAGAATATTTTCATGACTGGAGTTTTTCCAACAACTCCGGTATTATCGGCCTTGTCTTTGAAGAGGCTAATGTTGCCCCTGCACATATTCCCTCCTTTAACATAGGCGAATTAGAAGGGGAAGTTAGTAGGTTGACTAGTTTGGTTCAGAAGACCCCAGATGCTATTAGTACCTATCCACTTTCGCCTCATATTGTACTAGTGGAGCGGATTGGGATATTAATACCCATTGAGAAGGCTTTGATTCAAAAGGGGTTCCGAACAGAATTAAAGCTAACGAAATCTGATTTGGAAAAGGGGTACTTGCACCATCAAAGTGATTTCACAAAAATATTTAACACCCAAGTTTTAGATATATTTATAGATTGGGATTTTGATGTAGATAAATCAATGCTTTGTTTTATCTTGAATAGTAGGTAAATGATGTAAAAGTCAGATAACTGATGTTGTTACACATGGCCTAACCAACTTCCACCTTAACACAGGTGTACTTTGGTTAGGTTTTTTAGTCTTTATAATGATTGGGGCGCAAACAAACAGATGAACCGTAAATTATTGAGTCAACAGAATCTCCTTATATTTATTGTTGTGGCAGGATTAGGTGCTGCAATAGCTAGTTTTAGTCAATTTTTTGGGATGACGCCACCTAGCGTTGCGGTTGTATCCTTACTATTGATTGCTTTTGCTGGCATACTCCTTTTTTGCCAAAAAAATAAGACTGCCACCAGAAACAAAAAATACAGGCAATTGTTCGACCAATTACCTGTTTCCATTATGTTAATTAAAGGTGAGAAAATACGTTATGTAAATGACCATACAGTTGAACTGTTTGAATCAGGTTCAAAGGATGAACTCGTTGGTGCATCGGTACACGATTTTTTCCAAATAAGTAATGGGTCTAGGCTTCCATTCCATGACGGAGCTTCACCCCACCAAGACTCTGGAAGTATTATTGGAAAACTGCAAACATTGAGTGGAACGGAGAAGAATGTACAAATCAATTTTCGAGACAGTGGCTATTTAATGGAGGGAGCTTACAGCTTAGTAGTGAAAGATATAACGGAGTTTAAGGAAAATGAAAAGCGCCTTCGTCATTCAGAGCAGTTATCAGTTATTGGCGAACTGGCAGCAGGAATTGCCCACGAAATTAGGAACCCCCTCACAAGTTTAATGGGATTTCTCCAGTTGATTGAAATTGAGGAGGCAACGGAGAAGAAATATAAGCGCATTATGGTTTCTGAGCTAGAACGAATAAACTTGATCGTGAATGAACTTCTTCTCTTGGCAAAGCCAAAGGAATATGACTTTGAGGAGAAAAACTTAGTATCCCTCCTAAATACAGTCGTGACCATTGCTAACACTCAAGCTATTATGTATAACATTGAGATCGACAAGAAGTTTCCTCCTCATTTAAAGGACGTTACCATCAAGTGTGAGGAAAACAAACTCAAACAAGTTTTTCTTAATTTGTTGAGGAATGCCATCGAGGCCATGAAAACAGAAGGAAAGATTATCATCCAATTGACCAAGAGCTCTGATAAAGTTTTTATTTCATTTATAGATCAAGGGGAAGGAATCCCTGAAGAAATACTTCATAACCTAGGACAACGCTTTTATACAACGAAGGAGAATGGTACGGGACTCGGTCTCATGATTAGCATGAATATTGTTCGTGAGCACGGAGGAGACCTATCCATCCAAAGCGAGCTTGGGAAGGGTACGAAAATTGACGTAAGCCTTCCATTCATCCAAGAACAGTAATGTAGATACGTTACTGTTCTTTGCTTTATTCGTTTTCGTGTTTAGGTCGCTAAATGTAATGTATACTATTGATTAGCAAGTATTCGGGAGGTACGAGATATGTGAAAAAGGGCGCTATTCCCTTTTTCACATGTCTCGAAAACAATGAGCTGAGCCGTTGCAAGTTCTTGAAAGCTTGATATGAGTGGGTTTCTCATATCAAGCGTGCAACGCGCGAAGCCATTGTAAATAATTTGATAGACCTTTTCACAGGTTCCAGGAGGTATATACCATGAAAAAACAAATTCAGCTTATCGCTTTGGATATGGACGGCACCCTTTTGCACGATAACCACGAGGTATCAGAAGCTAACCGCACAGCCATCGCAGCAGCAAAAGCCCAAGGAATTCACATTGTTCTCAGCACCGGAAGATCGATTCTCACCTGCAAAGATTACGCAAAGGACCTCGGCCTAGATTCCTATTTGGTAACGGTGAATGGAAGCGAGGTTTGGGATAGCCAAGGCAATCTTTTGGAGCAGAATCCCCTCGACCAAAGTTTGATCGAGATGATGTGGAACTTGCGAACGGAGCATAATACGGGCTTTTGGGCCATTTCTTCGGAAAAAATTTGGCGCGGCGAGTTTCCCGAGGATTTATCCCTCTACAATTGGCTGAAGTTTGGCTTCGACATTGAGGACGATGGTGTTAGGGAAAAAATTCATCACCAACTTTCTCAGCATGAGCAGTTAGAAGTAAGCAACTCCAGCCCAACGAACCTGGAGATAAATGCAGTTGGCATAAATAAAGCCAACGCCTTGAAGAAGGTGTGTAGCCGCATTGGTATTACAATGGACAACGTCATGGCCATGGGCGACAGCATGAATGACATTATTATGATCCAGGAAGCAGGTATTGGTGTTGCCATGGGGAATGCCCAGCAGCAAGTGAAAGATGCTGCGGACTGGATCACAACATCCAACAACGAAGACGGTGTGGCCCGAGCCATTGAGCGATTTGTGTTAAGGGATACTTAAAACCATTCTGGCGTACTCTACATCAGTCACCCCGTTACTGGTGGTTGGGGGATTCTTGACATTTTTACTTTAGAAGTCTCCATGTCCTTATCTTAGGCATAAAATAAGCGGAGAATTTCCGGTTAGATTGAGAATGGTACTTGTTTCGCGAGATATAGGGGAAGAATTTCCGGTTATTCAAAATTAAAGCCCACTTTTTCAAGTTCTTGGAGTTGATAAGCGGAATTGCTCCGTCTATTTAGGCTGTTTTTCAAGCTATTTGGTCCATAAGGGAAATTTCTCCGCTTATTTTTCAGATTAGATTGCTTAACCTGATTTTACAATCCATGGGAAGCGGATCCATCATATCCCTCCAACCATGATCTCTTTCCCTTCCTAATTAAGTTTAAAAGTGATTATTCTGACCACCCCAATCAACCCTACGAACTCCCAACCACCAACCCATTTTTCCGAAAACAACTCTCTAAATAAGCAAATAAAAAGCAAGACAAGCTCCCTTAGTGATATAATAAATATATAACACTATAAATATAGTATTAATAGTAATAACACAAGATGCTGATCATGCACCACCAGAAAAGCATCACCACAATTTTTTTTCAAACAAAACAAGTACTTACAGTCATAAAGGAGTGTTCCATTTGGGTAAGACGAAGCATAGCGGACCTATGAAATTACCAAAGTTGCCAGATCCGTCCCTATGGGCAAGTTGGATTCCCTTTGGCCTTGGGAAGGTGAAGCCGAAGCATATTCGAGACACAGCGAAGGTCGCTTGGGAAAATAAAGATAATTTACCATATGCATCGAGAATCTTGACGCAAGGCGTTTGTGATGGTTGCGCCCTTGGCGTTTCCGGTTTAAGGGACCAGACCCTTTCAGGGATGCATATATGCACCACTCGCCTTAACGTCCTGAGGCTCAATACGATGCCTGCCATAAAAGATGACGTTCTTTTTCAAGATATTGATGAGTTAAGAAAGCTATCCAGCTCCGAACTCCGTCAGCTAGGAAGAATTCCATATCCACTTTCACGAAAACCTGGCGAAAAGAAGTTTAAACGAATTTCGTGGGACGAGGCATTAGACCGGGTTGCGGGAAAAATTAAACGAATTAATCCGAAGCAACTGGCGTTTTTCTTGACAGCACGGGGAATTACAAATGAATCTTATTACGCTGCCGGGAAAGTAGCACGTTTCCTTGGGACAAACAACATTGATAATGCATCGCGCATTTGTCATTCACCTAGTAAAACGGCGTTGAAGCGCTCCATTGGGGTAGGGGCATCTACATGTAACTATCAAGATTGGATTGGCACCGATGTTCTTGTGTTTTGGGGCTCTGTGGCGGCCAACAATCAACCTGTATCCACAAAATACATGTACGCAGCGAAACGGAAAGGGACGAAAATTATTGTTATCAATCCGTATCACGAGCCTTCCATGGATAAGTATTGGATCCCGTCCGTTCCTGAAAGCGCTTTATTTGGAACGAAAATGGCGGACGATGTTTATCAAGTCAATATTGGTGGCGACATTGCCTTCATGAATGGGGTCATGAAGCATTGGTTTGAGATGGAGGAGAAGGATCCAGGTTCGGCCATTGATCACTCCTTTGTCCAAGAGCATACAAGCGGATTCGGTCCTTTGAAAAAGCATGTACAGCAGCAGGATTGGAAGTCGTTGGAGAAGTCATCGGGACTTTCGAAAGAGCGGATGCTAGAGTTTGCTAAGCTGTTAGCTAAATCAAAAAGCGCTGTGTTTGTTTGGTCCATGGGGCTCACCCAGCACCGCTTTGGCACAGACAACATTTCACAGGTGGCAAATTTGGCGTTGTTACGGGGCTTCCTTGGTCGAGAGCATTGCGGCTTAATGCCGATTCGGGGTCACTCCGGTGTGCAAGGCTCCGGTGAGATGGGAGCAGACCCGTTTGTGCTCCCTGGCGGAGAGTTTGATGAGCCTAACCGCAAGCGGGTGCAAGAAATTTGGGGCTTTAAGATTCCTGACTGGCAAGGGGACACGGTTGGTGTGTCGCTTGAAAATGCCATGCTGCCGAAAGGCCATGAACGGAAGCTAAAAGTTTTTTACACGTCCGGAGGAAATTTCCTCGAGACGATGCCGAACCCAGACTTTGTCCGAGAATGCCTAGAAAATGTCCATGTCCGTGTTCATCAGGACATTATCTTAAATACATCCACGCTGGTTGATGCAAAGGAAGAGGTCATTGTCCTTCCTGCCATGACTCGCTATGAGCAGCCTGGTGGCGGAACGTCCACTTCCACGGAGCGGATGGTGTATTTTTCACCGGAAATTAAAGGGCCACGAATTGGAGAGGCTCGTTCTGAATGGGAGATTTACGTGGATTTAGGGAAACGGGTTAATCCAAGGGATGCTCATTTAATAGATTATAAGACGGCTGCAGAGATTCGCCAGGAGATCGCCAAGGCAAACCCTGTTTATGACGGCATTCAGTTTTTGAAAAACAAAGGGGATGTCTTTCAATGGGGCGGAGCCTGGCTGTGCGAAGATGGCATCTGTCCTACGGAGGACGGGAAAGGCCAGCTTATCCCGATTGTTATTCCAGAGTTACGGAAGCCTGAGGGACATTTCTACGTGACTACCCGTCGGGGCAAACAGTTCAATTCCATGGTTTATAATTCGGTGGATCCTAATAATAACGCCGGCCGCTATGACGTCCTGATTCACGAGGAGGATGCGCGGGAGCTCCGAATTGTGGAAGGGGAAGCGGTGGTTGTTTACAACAAATTCGGCACCTTCCACGGCAGGGCGAAGTTTGAAAACACGCGCCGTGGCAATATCCAAGTCTACTGGCCCGAAGGAAATGTGCTTATTCCTAAAGGCATTTATGAACAATATGCTAAGATCCCTGAATATAATACAGCAGTCATCGTGGAAAAAGCCGATACGTTCCACGCCAAGAAGGATACGAAATATGTGGAGCGGCGGATTGAAGAATTGGAAACAGAGATTGGTTAGAGGTTTGGTAGCACAAGGGGGGGAGTGCTACTGGCTGCGGCTCACCAGACACGTTGGTGAACAGCAGCAATGAGGTTTTTACAATAATGGAAAAGGAGCTTGCATCATGGAAAACTCAGTCATGAAGAGTCAGCCGGTGGTGAAATATGACATCGGCCAGTTTATGCAGGTGGAGGATACGGTGGCGACGGAGTCCCCCCTTACCATTGTCGTTAACGGCAAGGAATTTGCAACGATGCTCTGTACGCCTACCCACCTGAAAGAGCTCGTCGTCGGGTTTCTCGCGTCGGAAGGGTTAATTCGGCGGTTTGATGAAATCGACAAGATGATGATTGATGAAAAAAAAAGGTTTCGCTTACGTGCGATTGGGGCATATTTCCATTCCTGATTATGCGGAGACAGCCAAGCGGGTGGTAGGCTCTTGCTGTGGAAAAAGCCGGCAGTTTTATTTCCAAAGTGATGTGAAGACGGCGAAAACGGTGATGAAGTGTTCTACCATTTCGGTGCGTCAATGCATTGCACTGATGGAAGCATTGCAGGCGGGGTCTGATGATTATCACCAAACAGGTGGACTGCACAACGCCGCATTATGTACGAAGGAAGGGATAGTCATTACCCGATCTGACATTGGCCGTCACAACGCGTTAGATAAAATATATGGTTACTGTTTGATGAATGAGGTGGCGTTGGGCGATAAAGTAATCGTCTTCAGCGGCCGGATTTCCTCGGAGGTACTGTTGAAAGTATCGAAAATGGGAATTGGAATTTTGCTGTCTAAATCAGCACCAACGACTCTGGCCATAGAGCTGGCCGAAGAGCTAGGCATAACGGCCGTTGGTTTCATCCGGGGCCAGCGGTTGAATGTCTATAGCCGCAGCGACCGGATAACGAACGATAATGCATAATAAGTGTTGATCACCCCTGGCGAGCAGGGGTGATTTTTAGTGGGGTTTGGATGGAGGAGGAGTTGGGGGCGTTTAGTGAGGGGGAAAAGGAGTCGGGATTGCAAAAGCGAGTAGATAGAAATGATCAATGAACGCAAAAAGCGCCAGAAATAACGTTTTTTGAGCAAGGTGGAAGGTTTAGTTTCCTGCAGAAGAGGTGAAAACAAGAAAGGGGTCAAATTGAAGGGTTTAATTTGCCCGCAGAAGAGGCGAAAACCGGAAATTGGTCAAATTGGACTGTTTAATTTGC
>JAJOJL010000152.1 GCA_021208645.1 Bacillus sp. (in: firmicutes)
TACCGCACTTCCGCTTGGTGCTCTTGATGGAGGGGGTGGAAGAAGAACACTTCCACCCCCTCCATCAAGATTACATATTCTTCCTCTAATTACTTTTTTTCCACCCACAAACATTTTACTCTAACCAATTATTTCAGATCATTTACAAAAAAAGTAAAAACCAGCATTCAAATATGTTTATACATTCGATAGTACTCAACTTCATATCCTAATTCTTCATTTAGCCGAATCATGGTGGTGTTGGCCTTACTTACGGTAGTATGAATTTGTGAGGCACCTCTCTCTTTTGCCCAGATTTCTAACTCATTTTTTAACTTCTTTGCCAGCCCCTGCCCCCTAACATCTTCCTTCGTCCATAAGGAAATAATATCCACTTGATTGGAAATGGTACTGTTTTGTTCAGCCCAGATGAATGAAATAATATCATCATCATTTTCAATAACAGTACAAAATACAGTATTATCTTTATGTTTGTCGATCAATTGATTTGCAGTTGCCTTAATTGCCTCATTGGATATTTCATAATTATGTACCCATGCTGCTGGAAGAGCTTCATGTGTTTGGGCGATAAAAAATAGGGAATTAACATCTTCATGGGTTAGTCTTTTGCTAATGTATTTTTCCAATTGAATCCCAGCCTTTCTTACATAAATAGATGTTTGTATCTTAATACTTTTTGTCAGTCATGTATACAACTTATTTTCCACAAAAAAAGTAATGTCATAGATTTATCATATATCTAGGCTATCAACAGGATAACAACAAAAGGTAAAATATAGAAAAGAGAACTTTTTGGGGGTGGTACCATGGAAACATTAGGGTTAGTCATTGGTGGAATCGGATTGTTCCTACTAGGGATGCATTTAATGACCGATGGCTTAAAATCGATGGCTGGGAATGCACTAAAGGATTTATTAAGAAAATTTACGGGAGGAACCTTTTCTTCCATTTTATCAGGTACGTTTATAACGGCACTCATACAATCCTCTAGCGCCACCACCTTCATGACCATTGGCTTTGTCAGTGCCGGTTTGTTGACCTTCAGTCAATCCATTGGTGTCATTATTGGGGCAAATGTGGGGAGTACGAGTACAGGCTGGATTGTATCGGCCATTGGGTTTCAAGTGAATATGACAGCGATCGCTCTTCCGCTAATTGGGATTGGTGTGTTACTAAAATTTTTATTCAAGAATAAATTCGAACCCCATGGCTTAGCGTTAGCAGGCTTCGGGTTATTATTTTTAGGAATCGACGTCTTGCAAAACGGGATGGGAAATCTACCAGAGTTTATTGATTTCAATTACTTAAGCGGAGATCAATGGTGGTTGACGATAGTCTTAGTGATAGTTGGGATTGTCATGACCGTCGTATTACAGTCTTCCAGTGCAGCAGTTGTTACTACCCTAACGGCCCTACATACGGGTGCCATTGATATACATCAAGCTGCTGTATTGGTCATTGGCCAAAACGTAGGTACCACCGTTAAGGCATTTTTAGCAGCCATTGGTGGCACCATCGCCGCAAAAAGAACGGCAACGGCACACATCTTATTTAACTTGTTAACGGGAGTTGTGGCCCTCATTTTCTTAAACGGCTTGCTGTTCATTGTTTTTCAACTAACAGGGGTGATGGGCATAACTGATGCTGCAGTAACATTGGCCATCTTCCATACGTTATTTAATATTATCGGTGTTGTGGTCGTAGTAAGTATCCTTCCGTTGTTCAAAAAAATGGTGAAGGCCATTATTCCAGACAGGGAAGAGCATTTCCATCAATACTTAGACCAGACTGTCGCGTCTGTAGGTCCAGTAGCAATTGAGGCAGCAAAGCTGACGTTGACTAAGGTATTTACCTCCGTATGCAACCAAGCACAGAAGGTGTTGGGAGAGGGACAGCACACCTCCGACTTAGCAAAAGAAGAAAAAGGGCTGGAGGAAATTCAAGCGTTCCTATCCACCATTGATAAAGAAAGTCTATCTACGGAAGAACAATATGAAGAGCATTTAGCGGTTATTCATGCCATCGACCATACGGAGCGACTCATAAGGGCCTTGAAGGATGCAGAACAGTTCCTAAAAGGTAATGGCCACCATGAGAAGGTAACTGGTCTTGTTAAGGAAATGTCTGATGTATTGTCTGTGACAATGGAAAAACTACATCAGAACGAATGGCCAGAGATAGAAAGGTTAACGGAAAGTCATTCCTTAAAGATGGCAGAGCTTAGACGTCAGGATCGTCAAAAGTTATTTCAGTCCACCATTCAAGAGCAAACGGATATACAAGGGGTAATAAAAATCGTCCAAACGATCCACTGGATTGACCGCCTCGCTTATCATTTATGGCGAGCGTCACACCACTTAAATACTGACAAAGAAGTTCATGCAAAAGATCATGATCCAGTCAATTTCTAAGAAAACGTGAAAAGTGGGGCATTGCCTTACAGGTTCCGTTGTTTATCGCAAACTTAAAAGATCGGCAATGGCTTCGCTCGTTGCTCTTCAGCTTTGAGAAGATCACTCAAAGCTGGCTAAATTGAATTAAATTGATATAGAGATAGAGTGGTTGGTGTTTAACAAACGGCGTGCTTTTCTTTAACAAAAAAATCCATTCTCAAAAAAAGTGAGAATGGATTTACAGTCTTTCCGTATGACTTTCTATTGTTGAAACAATTTGTTCAAATGTATATTTATGATTTACCACATCAACTGTAAAGTCTTGTTCTTCTTCAATTCCCATTGTCCACCTATAATGGTTAATTTTTAAGAAAACAATTAAAGAAGCAAGTGCTGTACGTTTATTTGCATTATGAAAGGCATGATTCTTCGCCAATGATTCAAAAAGTGCAGCTGCTTTTTCATAGACAGAAGGGTATGCATCTCTTCCAAATACAGATTGTTTAGGTCGATTAATGGCTGAATCTAAGAGACCTGGATCTTTCACACCTAAAGGTTCATTCGGCGAATACAAGCGGATTTGAATTGTATTGATTGCGATTACCTGATTTGTTGTTAAATAAATGATTTCGTCCATTATCTGTTCACTAACCCTTTAAATGCTTTATCATGTTCTTTAATAACCTCATTAAGGATATCCATGAATTCGGCATCAACACCTTCAGGAAGTTTATCTGTTCCTTTTTCCGTAAAATGATTTTGCCATCTTTAACTTCAACTTGTACGTCATCCCCTTGAGATAACCCAACTTCTCTCAGTAGTTCAGCAGGAAGAGTTATTCCGAAGCTATTCCCAATCTTAGTTACTTTTCTTTCAAATTGCTCCAATTTATTACACCTCCATTATAATCGTTATAACAATTATAACATAGGTTGATCCAAGAAATGAATATACTGTTTTATTTATTAATTATAGGGGGGGGATGAAAATAGATCGTGAGGTTTTACCTAAAACTTATACTTAAACGATCGTCCTTAGTGCAAAAAGACGAAACTTCATTTCAAGTATTTCCAAATTACGAAAATTGATTTTTTTTATAAAAAAATCAATAACAACAACTAACAGAGCCTTTAAAAATAGACTTACAACTTTTCCTTGTGCCAACATATGGGTTACGTATAATAGTCTATATAAGTAGAAGAGGAAGGATTTAGATAGTATGGGAAAATTTAAGCGGGAGCTTACAGAGGAACTAATTGCATTTATAAACGAGCAGAAATTATTTTTTGTGGCGACAGCCCCTTCAGATGAGGGAAGGGTTAATCTGTCTCCCAAAGGCTATGACTCTTTTAAAGTGGTCGATCACAACACCATTGCCTATCTAGACTATGTTGGAAGCGGCAATGAAACAGCCAACCACCTTAATGACAATGGGAAAATAACGTTTATGTGGTGCAGTTTTGATGAGAAACCGTTAATTTTAAGAGCCTATTGTTATGGTCAGGTCATGGAGAAAGGCACGGAACATTATATGAAATTCATGCAATTACATTTTCCACATGTTGCTCCTGAAGCAGCAAGACAAATTTTTGTCTGTCAAATAGAAGCAGTCCAAACAAGCTGTGGCTTTGGCGTTCCCCTCTATGATTTCATAGGGGAACGGGAAACGATGAAGCAATGGACAGAAAAAAAGCTGGCAAAAGGGGAACTGGATGACTACATGGTGAAGCACGGCAATCGATTAGATGAAAAGCTGCCAGTAGTAAAAAGAGAGAAAGTGTAAAGATGTACATATCACTTCTACAGAAATGGAGGGCTTTTGTGAAACGAATTTATCTTATAAGGCATTGCGAAGCAGAGGGGCAACCAGCTGCATCACCACTTACAGAAAAAGGTTTTCAACAAGCAACAGAACTGGTTGAATTCTTTCGTGACCGTAAAATCGACAGAATCATTGCAAGCCCTTATTTGCGGGCTGTTCAGACGATCCAACCGCTGGCAGAAAAGCGCGGCATCGAGATAGAAACAGACACTAAATTAACAGAAAGAGTTCTCAGCACCAGTAATCTTCCTGATTGGCTGGAAAAACTGGAAGCAACCTATGGAAATATGGATTTAAAGTATGAAGGCGGCGAATCAAGCAGTGAGGCTAGAGAAAGAATTATCGAAGTGGTGGAAGGTGCTTTAAACAGTGAAGCAGAAAACATAGTTCTCGTGACACATGGCAACATTCTATCTTTATTATTGAACTACTACGACACCAATTTTGGATTTCAAGAATGGAAGCAATTAAGCAATCCTGATATTTTCCTATTATATAAAGAAAATAATAAAATGAATTTTCAAAGATTGTGGGGCTAAAAGAGCCGTAACAAGGAAGAGGGGATAACATGCTTCGAAAGTTAGTGGAAACGGATCGAGACCAGGTGATGGCATTTGTGCAAGACAAACCGGCGGAAAATCTTTTTATCATAGGAGATATTGAGGCCTATGGGTTTGAAGAAGATTTTCAAGAAGTTTGGGGCGACTTTGGGGAACACAATAAGCTAAGGGCAGTTCTTTTAAGATACCGGGAAAACTATATTGTTTATGCACCAGGCAGTTTTGATGCTCAGAGTATCGCAAGCGTCATAGAAAAGGACGGTCGTCCAAACAAAATCATTTCCGGTATTACTACGATTGTGGAAGAAGTACTGAAGCATTTGGCAAAGGAGCCAAGAAAGAAACGGGAACTGTACTATGCCAAGTGTGAAGCGCTACAACCCTTGCCAACACCACCTGTTACCATAAAAAAAGCGACAGTAGAGGATGTTCCTAGAATTGTGGAACTATATGATCAAATCCCTGAGTTTGATACCCGCGATGACCAGGGGGCAGGCTTAAAGAAGAATATGGAAAAGGGGCGTTGGTCGTTGCTACTACGTGGAAGAAGACGGGAAGATGGTTTCCACGGCCATGACGACTGCAGAAAACAGCATGTCTGCCATGGTTGTAGGGGTAGGCACATTAGCAGGGTATAAAAAGAGAGGCTATGCCAGTGCCTGTATGCTGAAGTTATGTAGCGAGCTGCTGAATGAAGGGAAATACCTCTGTCTATTTTACGATAATCCTGATGCAGGGACGATTTATAAAAAAATAGGATTTGAGGATATTGGCAAATGGGCCATGCATACTTTTTGATAATGATAGTGGTATGAGATCAGCATTACAAAGAATGAGGAGACCTTAAGATGAGATGTGGATCAAAATGTTTTCTTGTTGAGGTTGAGATCAATGGAGAAAAACGGGTTAAAACCGTAAATTCTAGAACACCAGTTGACGCCAGGAAGACGATTCGAAACGAGTATGGAAAAGGGGTTACGATTATTTCGGTGAAAAAACAGAATTAGAGAGGTGGAGATTCGTGTTTATTAAGAAGGATGAAACGAAAGCTAATAGTAAAGCAGAGATTTTACTTGCTGGTCAATCACTTTCATTTAAACTTAGTGAGAGTGAAACAGCTAAACTAATGGAAAATTTAGAGGAAGCATCCTATGATTTCAAAAGAATGGAAACTATTAAGTTATTCAACCCGGACGGATCATTAAAATCAGTAGTTAACCCTTTACAAATAGCTAGAATTTGGTTTCTTAATGAAATACCTTATTAAATTAAAGGTTCAGCGTTAGTAAAAAAACTGAGTTGCGATCGGTAGCTCAGTTTTTTACGTCCATAAACTGGAAAGTGGTGTTAAACTAATGAGAAGTAAATAAAGTGAAATGAGGGGATAACTTAATGGAGTTGAAAATGCGATCTACCACTTATACTTTTTTTTTGGGTTT
>JAJOJL010000023.1 GCA_021208645.1 Bacillus sp. (in: firmicutes)
TCGTTGCACGTCAGCTTTGAGAAGAGCACTCAAAGCTGACATCAAAAACATGCAACGGCTACGCACATTGCTACGTCTACTGAAACGGCGAAAAACATGCCTTTTCAGTAGACTCCGAGGAGGCTGAAGCGTTGCCCACGGAAAGCGAGTGCCTGAAACGGAAATCAACTACACATATTTAGTTTCCGTTTTGGTGGTGGCTGTAAAGCCATGTTTGTTTTGAACAGACTCGATAAGTTTTTGCATCGGAATGGGAAACTGACAATCCCTTACCTTTATGGTAGGATGTGAAAAGAAATAGATGATGAAAGTGTGGGGATAAGAAATGATCGATTTACGTAGTGATACAGTAACGAAACCTTCCGATGAGATGCGGAAAATTATGTTTGAAGCGACTGTTGGAGATGATGTATACAGAGAGGATCCTTCTGTTAACGAGTTGGAGGCTTATGCTGCTGATCTTTTCGGAAAAGAGGCGGCGTTGTTTGTAACGAGCGGAACGCAGGGAAACCAAGCAGCCATTTTAGTCCATACAAAACCGGGGCAAGAAATCCTTGTTGATAACGAAGCCCATGTATTCTTATATGAAGCAGCTGCTGCCTCAGCTTTTGCTGGCGTTCAAACAAGAACCCTAGAGAATGAAAAAGGTAAAATGGACATGGAAGAGCTTGAAGGTTCCATCCGCGGAGAGGATATTCACTTTCCTGAAACAGGTTTAATTTGGCTTGAAAATACCCATAACCGTAGTGGTGGTTCTGTATTACCTTTGTCTTATATGAGGGAAGTTTATGAACTAGCCAAACAGCATGGCATCCCTTTACACATTGATGGTGCTCGAATTTTCAATGCTGCTGTTGCCAGTAACGCTTCCGTAAAGGAATTTGCAGCATGTGCTGACTCTATTCAATTTTGCTTATCAAAAGGCCTAGGTGCACCAGTCGGTTCCATGCTTGTCGGAGACAAGGCTTTCATTGATGCAGCACGTAAAAAGCGTAAAATGCTTGGTGGGAGGTTACGCCAAGCAGGTGTCTTGGCAGCACCAGGTTTGCACGCCCTTAAAACAGGTATCCACCGTCTTGCAGAAGACCATGAGAACGCCAAAATGTTAGCTAAAGCCATTGATGATTTTACTGAACTTGAAGTCATTAATGATGTGGATACGAATATCATTTTAGCTGATACGAAGAGGTCCGGTAAATCTGCAGCAGAGTGGATAGAGAGATTAAAGGAAGCTGGCATTTTAGCTGTAACCTTCTCCCCAGTAACGATTCGATTTACGACTCATCTAGATGTGAGTAAAGATGATATCAACTCCGTTATTGAATCCCTGAAGAAATTATAGGCAACTAGAAAGGAAGTAACATTATTTATGAATGAGCACATTCCTCTTCACTTTGGAGAGAAGCGTTATTACACATGGAATGAACATTTACGGCAAAGATTCGGCCAAAAAATCTTTAAAATACCTTTAGACGCCGGATTTGATTGTCCAAATAGAGACGGGAAAGTAGCTAGCGGTGGTTGTACTTTTTGTAGTGAAAGAGGTTCCGGTGACTTTGCCGGCGACAGAAAAGATGACCTCGTTACACAATTCCAAACAATTAAAGAAAAGATGCATCAAAAATGGAAGTCTGGTAAATATATCGGATATTTTCAAGCATATACGAACACCTACGCACCTGTTGAAGAGCTACGAGAGATGTTTGAAATTATTCTAGCCCAAGAGGATGTTGTTGGTTTATCCATTGCCACAAGACCAGACTGCTTGCCAGATGATGTGGTGGAATATTTGGCAGAACTAAATGAACGAACCTATTTGTGGGTGGAGTTAGGATTACAGACTGTGCATGAGCGTACCGCTGATTTAATCAATCGTGCCCACGACTATCAATGCTATGTGGACGGTGTAGAGAAACTCCGAAAGCATAATATTCGTATTTGCTCCCACATCATCAATGGTCTACCTTTGGAGACACACGATATGATGATGGAAACAGCGAGGGAAGTGGCAAAGTTGGATGTACAAGGTATCAAGATCCATTTACTCCACTTACTTCGAAAAACACCAATGGTGAAGCAATACGAAAAAGGCTTGTTGGAATTTATGAGTGCAGAAGAATATATTCAATTAGTTTGTGATCAATTAGAGGTCATTCCACCTGAGGTGATCGTTCACCGACTAACAGGTGATGGTCCAGCCGACTTAATGATTGGACCCATGTGGAGTTTAAACAAATGGGAAGTACTTAACGGGATTGACCATGAAATGAAGCGCCGAAACAGCTGGCAAGGGAAGTTTTATAAAGGAGCTGCGGTACGATGAAACTACTAGGCGTTCTCCCCTTTGCAAGGGAATTATTAAGTAGGGCAGTCGTTGCAGGTGACATAGTTGTTGATGGAACTGCAGGTAATGGTCATGATACGTTATTTCTCGCAAAATTAGTTGGGAATAGTGGTAGGGTTTACAGCTTCGATGTTCAGCAGGGGGCAATTGCGGCGACGAAAAAGCGGTTAACAGAAAATGGATTATTAGAACCTGTCACACTCATCCACGATGGGCATGAACATTTCCTCCGTCATCTTAAAGAGGAGCATATGGGAAAAATATCTGGAGCGATTTTTAACCTTGGTTACCTTCCTGGAAGTGACAAATCCGTTGTTACTACCCCCGAGACAACAACTGCTGCAGTAATAAGTATACTTGGGGAACTGAAAAAGGAAGGTCTAATTATCCTTGTTGTTTACCATGGGCATGAAGAAGGGAAATTGGAGCGAGATCAGCTACTGACCTTCGTTCGAGATTTAGCTCAAGAAGAATATCACGTTCTTGAATATGGATTTACAAATCAAAAAAATAATCCACCGTTTATCATCGCAATCGAGAAAAGAGGGTGAGGCAAAAGTGGTTAATTCCACTTTTGCCTCAACCCTCAAAGGAATGAGCGTAGGCATTGCCATCAATATTTCCTTATTGAGGCAAATCCTTTACTACGTTCCACTCTTTTTCCGATACATCCAGCCATTTAAGTAGAAAAACAAAGTAGGTAACCCACCCTTTCGAATCAATCTATATCCTTTTTTCCGAAGGTCAGGGTCTTTCTTCACCTTTTCATCGGCTAAATAAATAGCTAACAATCCATTGTTAATTAAACGATGAAATTTATGATGGGGTAACCTATCAATACTCTTATCCGCCTCAAGATAAAAATGCTGCAGACGCTCTAACATTTGTTTCTCAGAATCATAATAAAAACAGAAATTTAAATCTCCACCTTGACGATCTTCTTTTTGATCAATAAATGTAATCCATCAAAATATGAAGACCCTGTACCCATGGGAAATAACCTGCCTTTATTTCTTTCGCTTGCCCTTCAGTGAACTCTACTTTACCATTGGATGCAGAATAGGCTGTTAAACAAAAAATCCCTAATGTAGAGCCTGCACTAGCTGAAAACTCATACCAAGTCATTGGTGGAACTTTTTTTTGATGTTTTTCAAACCACCCTTCTAATCTTGGCACACGCTCGTCCACTTTCACATGCTTATGTACTTGTAAATCACAGTAAAGACTAGCTAAATCCAAATTTAAATGCTTCACGGATGAATAATGGGGAAACCCTTCAATACACGCCTGACAAGTTTTAACTAAATCGGTTAAATAACCACCATCATCCTTTTCCTCCCGATATTGGTAATAGTCCCTAAGTTTTGCTCCTGGCGTTAGGGCATCAGGCATGGAATCATGTAGGGACCGGAAATCGTTAGGATCTAATGAAGTACTTCTATCGCATAGATTATCTAAATAATCACTTATTGTTTGATAAGCCACAATAAATCGGATGACATCATCTTTTCTTTTATTAGCTAACAAACCATAAATAGCGCCACCTTCGCAATGAAACGTCTTCGTGCTTATACTTGCCAACGCTTGTTTTCTAAGTTCCGGATCAGGTATAGCTGCCGCTTTCTCCTTCCACCCATCTAAGTACTCATGTACTTTGGGTATCACATGCTTATATATTTTATACATTAGTTCCCACGAACTGGTTGGTATTCTCAACTTTATTCCTCCATGAATTTCATTGAATAACTCACTTTATCATGGACAATTGTATCGTTACAAATCCCATCATATGAGCTAGTACTTTTTCTTTTTCTGGTTCATTTAATACTTCATGAAACAACCCATCCCACTCTTTATAGTATTTATCCATAATGGGTAGTCCGTTAAACCAAGCTCGCGCCATTTTTTTATCTACAACTCGGTCATCTCCACCTTGAGTAAGTAATAACGGTATATCAGGAATTTCATTTACCTTTCGATGCGCCAGTTCAATGGCCTGAACTAATTCACTATACCACCGTACACTTACCTTTCTTACCCGTAAAGGATCTTGGTCATACTTCTTACGAGTTATTTCACACCTCGTTCCCCGGTTCCCTTTAGTTGCTACTCTATACTTTGGCACACAATAGTTAAGTAAATAGGCAAGGGATCGAACAGGAACAGATGGTGGATTTGCCAATCCTAAGCAAGGAGAAGACAAAACTACAGCAGAAGGTACCAGGTTTCTGTTTAAATCCATCAATGTGTGAATAGAAATTAGCCCTCCCATACTATGTCCAAGGAGTACCACAGGAAGCCTGTATTGTCTTGCTTCCTTCAACCATTTTCTCACAACTACCATATATTCATTAAAGGAAGATATATGGCCCCTTGGACCTTCTGTTTTCCCTTGCCCTGGCAAGTCACCCATAATCACATTGTAATTCAATTTATTTAATTGATTAACTGTCCATTCATATCTACCATGATGCTCTCCTGCACCGTGAACAATGACAAAAACACCCTTTGGCTTTGAAACTTCCCACCTCTGCATGCACCGCTTCCCCCTTATCAAATGTTCCTTTAATTTCATCTTCCCTTTGATCTATCTATACGTCAAGGAATATCTCTTCATACTGTACTCCTCGTATAATTTTTTGATAAACTATAATATAAAAGTTGTTTGTATCCCTATTATAAAAGGGCCAGCAATAGAGACCATATTAAATAATCGGAGGGTTAATAGATGAAGATATATCCTTACAAGGGAAAGTTCCCTGACATTGATGAAACGGTGTTTTTAGCAGATGGTAGTGTTGTTACAGGGGATGTGTCCATTGGTGAAAAGTCCAGTATATGGTTTAATACAGTAATTAGAGGGGACGTTTCCCCTACAGTCATTGGCAAACATGTAAACATTCAGGATAATAGTATTCTACACCAAAGTCCCCCATTTCCCCTTCAAATAGAGGATGGCGTGACAGTAGGACACCAGTGCATTTTACATAGTTGTACTATACGTAAGCATGCGTTAATCGGCATGGGGTCTATTGTCTTAGATGGAGCCGAAATAGGCGAAGGAGCCTTTATTGGTGCTGGGAGTTTGGTACCACAAGGAAAGAAAATCCCTCCCCGCTCCCTTGCTTTTGGCCGACCTGCAAAGGTAGTAAGAAAGCTAACTGATGAAGACAAAATGGACATGGATCGTATCCGCAGGGAGTATGTGGATAAAGGGCAGTTTTATAAATCACTACAAACCCCGGAAGGATAATAGAAAAAGGAAGCAGCCTTTGGTTTTCCTTAAACCTAGGTTGCTTCCTCTTTTTATTTCCACAGGTATAAATTAATATGAGTATCCCGTTTGCTCAGAATGAGACTTTAATTTTTGAATTTAAGTGTTGATGAGATCGGAGCGAACGAGACTCCTCGAAAATGCTCACACATTTTCTTCGTGCGTGGGCTATTTCGAGGAAGATTCTCAAAGTCCTGCGGGAAAAGCAACGGCTAAGAGCGTTTACTTCATGAGTAAGCTACGATTTGTCTCGACGAAGGAAGAGACAGAAGACCCCGCAGGGTGTATTTCCCGAGGAGGCTGAAGCGTTGCCCGCGGAAAGCGAGTTCGAGGAGATCTCATCAACACGGCTATCTTAATGCCTTATTAAATAATTCTGAGCTAGAGGGATACTCAAATAAATTAATTAGACGCCCTCTTTTCAGCTTGTTCTTTAAGAAAAGACGCTTTATCCGTTTGCTCCCACGGTAATTCAATATCGGTACGACCAAAGTGACCATATGCTGCTGTCTGTTTATATATTGGTCTGCGAAGGTCTAACATTTTAATAATACCAGCAGGACGTAAGTCGAAGTTATCCCTTACCACATCTACTAGGACATCCTCTGAGACAGTGCCAGTCCCGAACGTATCGATGGCGATAGATACTGGTTGAGCAACACCGATAGCATAAGCAAGCTGTACTTCACATCTGTCTGCAAGACCTGCTGCAACAATGTTTTTAGCTACATACCTTGCTGCATATGCTGCAGAACGGTCAACCTTCGTTGCATCTTTACCAGAGAAGGCCCCACCACCATGACGAGCGTATCCGCCATAAGTATCCACTATAATTTTACGTCCAGTTAAACCAGCATCCCCCTGTGGCCCACCAATTACAAATCGCCCAGTTGGGTTAATAAAATACTTTGTACCATTATCAATTAAATGTTCTGGCACGACTGGCTTAATTACATGCTCTTTAATATCAGACTGAATTTGTTCTAAAGTAATTTCGGGATGATGTTGTGTTGAAATGACAATAGTATCAATCCGTACTGGTTGACTATTTTCGTCATATTCTACTGTTACTTGTGTTTTTCCATCAGGGCGTAGGTAGTCTATCGTTTCATTTTTTCTTACTTCACTTAACCTACGTGCCAATTTATGAGACAGGGATATAGGGAGTGGCATTAACTCTGCTGTTTGGTTATCGGCATAACCAAACATTAATCCTTGGTCCCCTGCTCCAATTTCTTCAATTTCTTCGTCACTCATTTGCCCTTCTCTAGCTTCAAGGGCTCGATTTACACCTTGAGCAATATCTGCTGACTGCTCATCAATAGATGTTAAAACAGCACAAGTCTCATAGTCAAATCCATATTTGGCACGAGTATACCCAATGTCTTTCACCGTTTCACGCACAATTTTTGGAATATCCACATAAGTAGAAGTGCTTATTTCTCCTGCAACTAGCACAAGTCCAGTTGTCACACTCGTTTCACAAGCAACCCTTGCGTTAGGATCACTTGACAATATTTCATCCAATATGGCATCAGAAATTTGATCACAAATCTTATCTGGATGCCCTTCCGTAACTGATTCTGAAGTAAATAAACGACGTTTTTCTGCCACAGTACGTACCTCCTTATTTCTTTTCCCTCAATAGGATATGTTTAATGAAACAACGGTACTCGTTCTCCCAGCAGAATGGTATAAATAGACAAGATCCAACAGACTGCAATAAGAAAATACATGAATTTACTTAAATGTTAGTTCCCATTTGAATTGGAGCAAAATCACGTAGCCTTTTCTTATCTCATATTCAAAAAAAAATCCTTTCCTAGTGAGGAAAGGTACTGTCCCATTCGCCTTCCATCTCTTATCGGCCAAGACATATAGAGATGTCTTGCAGGTTAGCACCGTTCACCTATGAAAGTGATGGTTGCCGGGCTTCTTCGGGCCTGTCCCTCCGCCTATCTCGGAATAAGAGTATCCGTTCGCAAAAAGAATAACTGATTTCCTTTCAACTGTCAACTAATTCACTTCATAATATATAGTAAAATTCCATAACTTACGCTAATTTACCATCTATTTTATGACAATATTGTGTCTAGAATACTAAGTATTTCCACTATACGTAATTGGAATAAAATGGATACATAATACACACACGTTCTATTTACTACAACCACCAACAAACAAGACTAACTTCCTTGTTCCCTTTCTTTGATTAATTTACGATTTTCTCTAAAATACTTTCTCCTTTTAGAAATACAACTTCAACTACTTAAGCTGTATTAGTTTTCCTAATAACAATGCGGAAGAGAACACATCAAATATCTCTTGGATCATTTGTTTATACGGGATGAGTCCATTTCATTCACGTAATTCCTCCCCTTAAAATAATATATACTATTTAAAAATATATGTTATACTATTAAACATGAACATTATATATTTTCCATAATAAACTAAAGAAAAATGAATCAGAGGGGATGATAAATGTGAGCACAATTCACTTTGAGACGGAGTTGGAGCGGGTTTTGCAAAAAGATCAAGTCTATCATGACTTAACAGTTCCAGAACTAATCGAAAAGTCGTTGAATCGCAATGAAGGAGTATTAACATCAACCGGTGCTTTTCAAGCTACAACTGGTAAATACACTGGGCGTTCACCTAAAGACAAATTTATTGTATATGAACGGTCTGTACAAAATAAAGTTAACTGGGGAGAGGTAAACCAACCAATCTCGTCTGATAAATTCGAAAAGTTGTATTTAAAAGTGTTACACTATTTAAAAAATAAGGATGAATTTTTTGTCCGCAAAGCAATTGCAGGTGCCGATAAAAACAATTCCCTTTCCATTCGAATTGTAAATGAAATCGCTTGGCATAATTTATTTGTCCGTCAGCTTTTCATTAGACCAAGTACTGAGGAATTAAGTTCATTTATTCCTGAATTTACAATCGTTTCTGCTCCTGGATTTAAAGCACACCCTGATATTGACGGCACAAATTCTGAAGCTTTTATCATCATTTCCTTTGAAAAAAGAACGATTCTCATTGGAGGAACGGAATATGCAGGAGAAATGAAAAAGTCCGTCTTTTCAGTAATGAATTACTTACTTCCGGAATCTGAGATACTCCCAATGCATTGTTCTGCCAATGTGGGAATTGAAGGAGATGTGGCCTTGTTTTTTGGGTTATCAGGAACAGGTAAAACAACATTATCCGCAGATCCTTACCGCAATTTAATTGGAGATGATGAGCACGGTTGGTCTACTAACGGAATCTTCAATATTGAAGGTGGTTGCTATGCAAAATGTATTAATTTATCTGAACAAAAAGAACCGCAAATATATCATGCGATCCGTTACGGGTCAGTATTAGAAAACGTAGTTATTGATGAAAAGTCGCGAAAGCCTGATTTTGACTCTAATTATTATACAGAAAATACGAGGGCAGCTTATCCTTTAGAATCCATTCCTAATGCAATGATCCCGAGTATTGCAGGACATCCTAACACAATAATATTTTTAACAGCAGATGCTTTTGGTGTGCTCCCTCCCATCAGTAAACTGACAAAAGAGCAAGCCATGTATCATTTTCTGTCTGGATACACAAGTAAACTCGCAGGCACAGAAAGAGGTGTTACCGAACCTGAAGCAACCTTTTCTACTTGCTTTGGCGCACCTTTCTTACCTTTACCAGCAAACCGCTATGCCGAGATGCTTGGAGAGAAAATTCAAGAACACAATGCAGATGTCTACCTTGTCAATACAGGTTGGTCTGGAGGACCTTATGGAATAGGAGAAAGAATTAAATTAAACTATACACGTTCCATGGTGAGATCTGCATTACAAGGGGATTTACAGTCTGCAGAAACGATCGTCGATCCAATCTTCGGCCTTCACGTTCCTACGTATTGCCCTGGTGTCCCTGATGAAGTTCTCCAACCACAAAAAACATGGTCTAATATGACCGATTATGAAGCGAAGGCAAAGGAATTAGCCTTAAAATTTAAGACTAATTTCAAAAAGTTCACTGACCTTCCAGAACAAATCGTTCATGCGGGTCCTAATATTTAATCAAATTTCCTGAAAGAGCTGACTAGTTGCAGCTCTTTTTTTCATGAGTTTAATAAAAACTTTTATGGGTATCCCTTTTGCTCAGAATGAGATCCTTATTTAAGTATTGAAGTGTTGATGAGATCGAAGCGAACGAGACTCCTGCGGGAAAAGCAACAGCTGAAGACCCCGCAGGGTGTTTTTCCCGAGGAGGCTGAGGCGTTGCCCGCGGAAAGCGAGTTCGAGAAGATCTCATCAACACGTCACATTATTTTGAAGTTATAATGATTCTGAGCTAGTGGGATATTCATTAAAACTTTTATAAAACACTATATGTCATTTCCTCTAAACAATGAAATTTCACCTTAGATAAGCACACTTTTTGGGCTCCTTACATAATTTATCACATCAGCATATACCTAAAAATGCAGGAGGGAATTACATGAGATGGATGAAAGGAGCAATGGTATTACTCGTATCATTGCTAGGCGCAGTTTTATTTTTAGGATGTAGTTCAGAGGATGATGGAGTAACAAAAGTTGAGTTAGCAGAAGTAACTCGGTCCATATTTTATGCACCACAGTATGTTGCTATATCTGAAGGTTTCTTTGAAGAAGAAGGACTAGATGTGGAGTTAACAACGACATGGGGTGGAGACACCACCATGACAACCCTTCTCTCTGGTGGTGCAGATATAGCCCTAGTCGGTGCTGAAACGTCTATTTATGTCTACGCACAAGAAGCTAACGATCCGGCGATCAATTTTGCGCAACTTACTCAGACAGACGGTACATTTTTAGTTTCTAGGGAACCAATTGATAACTTTACATGGGACGATGTGAAAGGAAGTACATTCCTTGGTCAACGAGCAGGCGGAATGCCGCAAATGGTTGGAGAATACGTGTTAAAACAAAACGGCATTGACCCTCATACTGATTTAGAAGAATTAATTCAAAACATTGATTTCGGTAACATACCATCTGCCTTTGCATCTGGAACAGGAGATTTTGTGCAGTTATTCGAGCCACAGGCTACTCAGTTTGAACAAGAAGGTATCGGACATATTGTCGATTCTTTCGGCACTCAATCTGGTAATATTCCATATACTGTTTTCATGGCAAAACAAAGCTATCTAGAAAATAATGAAGAAACGATTGAGAAATTCACACGAGCTATTTATCGTGCTCAGCAATGGGTACAAGAACAGCCTGCTCATGTTGTAGCTGAATCTATTGCTGACTTTTTTGAAGACACTTCACTAGAAACCATTGAGCAAGTGGTAGAGCGTTACAGAGATCAAGGCTCCTATGCAGAAACGCCGATTTTACAAGAGGATGCATGGTATTTGCTTCAAGAAATAATGGAAGAAGCAGGAGAGTTACCTAGAGAGGTTTCTTATGAGGAACTTGTTAACACAAGTATTGCCAATAAAATAATGAATGACTAATAACCATCAAGGTTTAATGATAATTGGAGGAGGTTAATAATGGCATTTTTACAGCTTAATCAGGTGGAAAAGACATTTTTTTCGCGAGACTCATTAACAGAAGCCATAACTAATATCAGCTTTTCTGTTGATGAAGGAGAGTTCCTTTCCATTATTGGTCCTAGTGGATGCGGCAAAACCACCCTCCTCTCCCTTATTTCTGGGTTAATTCTACCAACCAGTGGATCAATACAACTCGACGGAAAAGAAATAAAGAAGCCAACGCCAGAAACAGGCTATATGCTTCAACAAGATTATTTATTTCCATGGCTGACCATAGAGGATAATATTACTCTCGGTCTCAAAACCATGGGAAAGCTTACAGCGCACACCAGAAAACATGCCCTCTATTTACTTAAAGAAATGGGACTAGGTGATAAGGGAACAAACTATCCTGGTGAACTATCTGGAGGTATGAGGCAACGGGTAGCATTAGTCCGTATGCTTTCAACAGACCCAAAACTATTGCTCCTTGATGAACCATTTTCGGCACTTGATTATCAAACTAAACTAAAACTAGAAGACTTGGTTTTTTCCACGATTAGAGAACATAAAAAGACGGCTATTTTAGTCACCCATGACATTGGAGAAGCAATTGCCATGAGTGACCGGGTTGTCTTACTGAGTGACCGTCCAGGTAAGATACAAAGAATTTTCACAATACCAGATGAATTGAAGTCAAGGTTACCTTTTGATGCCAGAAATTTGCCGTTATTCAATGAGTGGTTTCAAGAGGTTTGGAAGGAGTTGGAAGCTCTTGAACAATCGTCATGAAAAGCTTCAAAAGCTTCATAAAGAGTATGTTTCTAATCTGAAAAAAGAAAAAAGATATATTCGTTTATCACAGCTAGCTATTTTTGTTTCCTTCTTTGCCCTATGGGAGATTGCAACTTCCAATCGGTGGATTGACCCTTTGATTTTCAGCTCACCGGGTCGAGTATGGAATATGTTTTTAGTCAGAATTCAGGACGGAAGCCTCCTAAACCACGCTTCCGTCACCCTGTTTGAAACAGTACTAGGATTTATATTAGGCACAGCCCTAGGTACACTTATTGCTGCTATTCTATGGTGGTCACCGTTTCTTTCTAGAGTATTAGATCCCTATTTAGTCGTTTTAAACTCCATGCCAAAAGTGGCATTAGGACCAATCTTAATTGTGGCGTTAGGACCTGGTATGAAATCAATTATAGCCATGGGGGTTCTAATTTCCGTAATAATAACGACCATTGTTGTTTATAATGCCTTTAGGGGTGTTGACTCCAATTATTTAAAAGTCATTCAATCATTTGGGCAACGAAAAGACAATCATTTTTCTCTGTAATTTTTCCTGCATCGTATCCAACCATTATTTCAACATTAAAGGTAAATGTGGGGCTTGCTTGGGTAGGGGTCATCGTTGGAGAATTTCTAGTATCAAAAGAGGGACTTGGCTATATGATTCACTATGGCTTCCAAGTGTTTAACTTTACCATGGTGATGCTTGCTTTAATCGTAATTGCCATCCTCGCCACATGCATGTACCAGCTTGTTGAACTGTTGGAAAGAAAACTCATTCATAAGCACCAAACATAAGAAGAGGGTGACTCAAAAGGGTTGTTTTTTGCCCTCTTGAGTCACCCTCGAAGCAATTGTGCTGAGCCGTCGCAATATGTTACGAGCGAAGCCATTGCAATCATTTATATTTTATTTATGAAACAACCTCTCGAACGAATAGCCTCGTATTTATTGTTAATTTTACCACTCTTATCTTATCCCCTGAAAATCGGTAAACCTCCTCTTTATCTCCAATAAACTTAAGGGAAGTACTTCATCTTTCATAATAAAACTATACTGGTTGTCAGAACCAATATCTTCAGGAAATGATTTTAATAATTTCGGTCCTTTTGTTTCATAGTAATTACTCTTTGTAACTAATGTATCTACGATGGCATAATAGACATTTTTTATTACTTCTTCATTTTTACCGTCTACCTTATACTGTCCAATATAAAAAAGCTCTTCCACTGTTCCACCGGTCTCTTCAAAAACTTCACGAGCTGCTGCTTCCTCTGCCGTTTCACCTGTTTCTACTTTACCTCCAGGGAACTCTAACCCCCTTGCAGGATGAATGGTTAAAAGCCAACTTCCTTTATATTGACAAACTACCCAGACATGCTTTGGTGAATCAGAAAATGGGTGGTCTTGGGTAGAAAAAGTTACTTGATTTTGATAAAAATCTAAAAATGTTTTTTGTATAGTGACCACCTCCAACAATTATATTTTTGTCATTCAACAATCTTCATAAACATCATTGTAAAGAAGATGTTTAAAAATGTCTATAAATTCAGTTGTTGAACTACTGTTCTCCACACATTGTAGGTTATCCAAAGGAGGTTTTCTTGAAATTGGTAAAACCAAGGTATCGGTTCCTTACCTGTGAAGTGAAATAAACGGAGGATTTCCGGTTAAATTCAAATTGGAGCTTGTTTCAGGAGATATAAGGGGAGGTTTTCCGATTATTCAATTCTAGATTCGCTTTTTTCAAGTTCTTCCAGTTGATAGGCGGAATTTCTCCGGCTATTTAAGCTATTTTTAATGCTATTTATTAATTAACGGAAATTTTTCCGCTTATTTATCACATTAGGTGCTTAACCTGATTTCCCAATATAGCTACTCATAATTGCCTGCCTATAAATGAATATAAAAAGGAGACGCGAATTAGCATACTAATTGCATCTCCAAAAGCTTTGTTAGTTATGGACTTCTCCCTCTCAACCAAAGGGATAACGGTTCTCGTACCTGGCATTAAACTAAGCTTATTTAGTTAACTTGGACGCCTCTTTCTTAATCTCCTCAATCGGTTCAGTTACATCTCCCGTTAATTCCTTCGTAGATTTCTTAAACTCTCTAATTGTTTCACCAACAGATCTGCCTAGTTGTGGGAGCTTACTTGGCCCAAAAATAATTAAAGCAATCAAAACAATCATTATTAACCCTGGAATACCAATATTCGTTAACATTTCAAATCACTCCTCTAATTTTTTGAAAAGAAAATTGGTTCTACGTTTGTACATACTTCATATCCACCAAATTCTTCAACAATGTCTTTAAAACGTTCACTCTTCATAACCTCTAGGAGTTTTTGCCCCTTTTCACCTTCAAAAAACGATTGGCTCATAATTAAATCATAGGATTCTTCTGCCACAGGAATAAAGTCTAAGTCCATGGCTTTTGCAGCAGAGTAAATTCCCATTCCAACGTTATCCTTTTCCATATTTACCTCTGCAGCAACACTTAAATGAGTAAACATTTCCCGATCATAACCAATAATTTCGTCAGGAGAAATTTGATTTTGATTTAGTAGATAATCAAAAAGAATTCTTGTTCCTGCTCCCCGCTGACGGTTCACGTAAGTTGCTCTTTTAGATTTCAAGTCTTCTACCGTTTGGATATTTAGTGGATTGTTTTTTGGAACAATAAACCCCTGCTTTCGTTTTAAGAAAGGGACAAGGACAATATCTAGTTCACTTAAAAATCGTTTTACGTAGGAAATATTATATTCTCCCGTTTCTGGATCCAACAGATGAATTCCCGCCATATGGGTTTCCCCTCGTTTAATGGCTGATATTCCTGCCATACTGCCTGTGTGACTGGCGATGATCTTACTGGAATGTTCTTTTTCTTTCATTAATGCAGATAAAACATCAATACATAAGTCATGGCTACCTGAAAACAAAATCGCTGCATCTATCTCTTCTAGTGGACGAAATAATTCTACTTCAACTGTATCTCCTTGTTCGATACCTAAATGCTCAGGTGGTACAATGACAATTCCATCGGATTTAACTAATGACATGGTGACACTTGCTGATCTTGTTAAGGGATTGGCAACATAATTACCATTTACATTACCTACATTCACCCGAATGAAATCCTCAGACCCCATATTAGATACAATTCTTCTTCCTGCAATAGCAGATAATTTCTGCCTTTTCTTTACAGGAACTTGTAAGAAATGTGCAATAAGGGGCTTTACAAACCAATCCATTACAAGAAAAGCAGAAACTGGATAGCCAGGTACACCAATGACTAACGTCTCATTTACTTTTCCAATAATAACTGGTTTACCAGGCCTCGTAGCGATACCGTGGGTTAGAACCTCTCCTATTTCTTCTATTACGCTAGCCGTATAATCTTTCGATCCTGCAGATGAGCCAGCATTAATAACGATTAAATCGGCTTCTTTTGTACTTTTTAGTAACGCTTCACGAATATCCTGTTGATTATCCTTACGATTGGCTGTATTAGGGGAATTCCCCCCCATTCCATGACCAAACCAGAAAAGATGGTGCCATTAAATTCAATAATTTTCCCTGGTTCAATATTTTCACTAACAGGGACAATCTCATTACCAGATGGAATAATATGCACAATCGGTTTTTTCACGACTGGAACAGTTATCATTCCTGCTGCCACTAACGCTCCCATATCGACGGGTCTTAACTCATGACCCTGGGGAAGTAACATTTCACCATACGTAATATCCTCACCAATGGGCCTGATACGCTGCCACGGTGTAGCAGGGGCAATAATTTCAACAACACCAGGAGAAATATCATTAATGTCTTCAATCATAATAACTGCATCATATTGTGGTGGAATTGCATTTCCCGTATCTACATAGACAAAATCTTCTCCCTCAACAAGATGAACCGGATGGTGTTCATGGGCTTCGGAAGTTGCTTCTGCTTTGACAGCGATTCCATCCATCGCAGAGGCGTGATAGTGTGGCATGGAACGATTTGCGTAAATAGGTTGTGCTGTTACTCGACCAAGTGCTTCCTGTACAACAACCTCTTCTGTATGATTCGTAAATGCAAAATTTTGCAGTGCCTCTTTCAACGCTTGGCTTCTTGGCTTATCTTCTAAATATATTTTCCTCTTTGTATCCATTACGACCTCCCGTTTTACGTCAAGCAGTTAGGAGAACGTTCAAAAAAGGGAAAGAGTAGCCTTTTTGAACATTCCCTATGAAAATAAATGTACAGTGACTAGTTCTCCTTTATTTACTCCTTCTTTTTGCTCAGAAATTTCAAGGAGTCCATCACTATCTACAAGTGTTTTTACTAAGCCTGATTTACCAAGAACAGGTGTAGCAATATATTGGCCATTGTCATTTTCAAGTTTGACACGGATGAAATCTGTGCGACCAGGCGCAGATGGAATATTCTGACTGACAATTGCCTTAGTCATATTTTTCACTGCTACGTTCGTTTCTCCTTGCAAGATAGAAAGTATTTTTTTTCCAAAAAGCTGATAAATAATCATTGCTGATGCAGGGTGTCCAGGTAATCCTAAGATGGGTTTACCACTGGACATGGAGAAAATTGTCGGCTTGCCTGGCTTAACAGATACACCATGGACAAGAATACCTGGTGTATTATCTCCTAACGCCTCCATGACATCAATCGTATAATCCCTCGTCCCTACAGAGCTTCCTCCTGAAATCACAAGAACATCACATCTGTCAAAAAGTTCCTTTGCTTTTCCATAAAAGTCATCAAAATCATCTTTCGCTATCGCTGTTGTTTTAACGTCGTAACTCCAACTTTTACTTAAGGAAGGTACAGTAACTCCATTTACATCCCTTACAATTCCAGGGGCAATTTCCTTTTCATCATAGGGAACAATCTCATCACCTGAAGATAAGTAGCCAACTGTTAGTTGTTTTTTCACTTGAACTGTTGTATTGCCCAAAGAGGCTAATGCACCAAGTTCTTGTGGTCTTAATCTTTTCCCTTTAGGGATTAACAAATCACCAACTTTTGCATCTTCGCCTTTCGATATGACATTTTCCTTTTTGGCAACAGAACGATATACATTAACCACTTCATCCATGGCTTCACAATCTTCGATCATAACTACAGCATCGCTCCCGTCAGGTAGCATGCCACCAGTAGGTACATACATAGCCTCACCGCGCTGTAATAATTTATCAATGGATTCTCCCATTTTCACTTCACCGACTGACTGAAGAAAGCTTGGCATCGTTTCACTGGCCCCATGTGTATCTTTAGAAAAAACAGCATAGCCATCAACGATTGACCTTGTAAAACTAGGCACATCTTCTGTAGCAACGATATCTTCTCCTAAAACACGATGTAACGCAGCTTCTAAGGGGACTTCTTCTAGCTCTGTTGTTGGTTGAATCTCCCTTTCCATTATAGTAAGAACGTTTTCAACAGATTGTACTTTGAAAAATTTCATAGAAAGCCTCCGTCTAATTCAGTCTAAAGTCGACGTTATTTTCTTTTTTACCCATTGATAATCTTCCGGGTAGTTCATATTAAAAAAAGCATGATTTACTTCTTCATCTGTAAGACCGTAATCTATTAATTCCTTCTCAGTTACTTCAAGAACTGTTATTCTTTCTAAAACATCTTTTATTCTCAATTTATTTTGAGACAGACATTCCTCCACTACAGGCAGGATGGAAGAACGATACATAGAGAACAATGGATGTTGCATGCTTTTAATTACTGGTACAATGGCATCGACTTTTGTCTCATCTGTCAGTTTTATAAAGAAGTCTATCACTTTGTGATTAAAAAAGGGCAGATCACAAGCTACAAAAGCATTCCATTCATTAGATGATTTTATGAGTCCTGAATGAATTCCCCCTAAAGGGCCTTTTTCTTTATAAACATCTTCAACCATTGGTACCTTTAAAAATTCATAGGAAGAAAAATCATTTGTAACAAGAACAATTTCATCCGTAACTAGATCCAGTTCATTTTTCAAACGTTTAATTGCTGGTTCTCCTTCGATCTCGAGCATTGCCTTGTTCGTCTTCATTCGACTGGATTTCCCCCCAGCCAAAATGATCCCAGTTATTCTATGCATAATTAATTGCCTCTTTCTAGCTAGATTCTTCTCCAAATCCTTCTTCCTGGGCAATGAAGTCTAAATGCAATGTTTCCAAGTCCCACAATGCAGCTTGCTTTTTAGCAAAGGTTTTTTTCATGTCTATTAACTTCAAGTAATTTCTACAGGATTTGCAAACTTCAATTTTGGTCATTTCGTCTTCTTCTACACCAAGGTAAAATAAATTGTCATGCTTGTCATTGCCACAATGGACACATTGAAGTCTTTTATGCTTCCATTCCGATTCACACCTTGGGCAATAAAGGAATTTTTCCCCTTTACTTGTGAGCTTTCCTAATCTTGATGGCTCTCCGCAGCATGGACACGTTCCCATTACTTTCACTTCATGAAGTAATGCAGTACATTTACTGCTGACTACATGAAGAAACGGTCTTATTGCTTGCTCTGCAACAAAATGAGGAAGCCACGGCTCCAGTTCATTCTCTTCTGCAAATTGTTGAAAGTATTCCGCATCGAAGGTAATGGACGCTTTTATCCATTCTAATAATTGATTCTCTGTTAAATTTTTCACCGTCACCAATAGCTGTTCGTTAATTTGTCCACTGTTTTCATGGAGATAGGTGCTAATGGCAACAACTGCTTCATGATAAAGGGGAGGAGTCACTGGTGTGGATGTGAGTTGCGGCAAAACAGGAACACTCAAATCCAATTCTTCCTTGTTAATTTCAACCTTTAATTCTTCCATCAACTTTTCTTTGAGTTTGTTTTGCTCTTCCATAATTCCTTTTTGCAATGCTAGATACTCTTCTGATACGACATTCGGGCTCATTTATTTCACCTCATTAGATATATTTAAGAAAACGTCCCCTACTAAGACGCTCTAAAACTTTTGATTTTGACATTCCCTATATATATCTATTATTATAACTTTCTAATGGAAAGGCTGTCCACGAGGGACAGCCCTTTATTCTACTTTCTTGTATAAAATGTCTCAAAATGTACTAAATTTGTCACTTAAGCACCTTTTGACTTTTCTTCTTTCTCTTCCTTGATTTCCCCTTTTTCTACGAGCTCATCATACCATTGACCATGGTGTTCTTTCGCGTAGCTGACAGGGACATCTCCTTTTGTGATTCCTCTAATGATGCTTTAGAATTTGGATGGAAAGCACTTAAGAAAACGTGAGCTATAACAGTGAGTATTGCGATACTAAATCCAATAACATGGATCGTTATTGCCCATTGTACTAATCCTTGAGAGAAAGGTCCAGGGAACCAAAGAATAAATCCAGATCCTATTAACATTAAAGTTGTAACGATACTTACTAATGAGTTTAGTTTCTCCCCTGCGTTAAAGAAGTCTTGTTTAGGAACTTTATCATTTCCAACAAAAAACTCCTTTGGGAAAGCAAGGAAAAACTTAAAGTCATTTTTCTTCCAAGTAATTATTCGCTTCGCCCAGTTAGCTAATCCCTTACGATCAAAGATCAATAATATCAGTAATGGCAAACAGAATATTACTGCAAAAGTACGGTGGAGGATTTGTGCACCTTCTGGTCCTCCCATTACCGGATACAAGAAACTAAAGAAATCTGTATATAGTGGTAACCCAGTAATATATAGTGCAAAGAAAGAGATGGCCTGGACCCAGTGGGATACGATGAAACCTTTATTAAAACGGTGAACGGTTGGCTCATTCATTTGTTTTTTCATTTACATCGCCCCCTTCCTCATCATGACCGTGATGGCCTTTATTAAACAACTTGTTTGTTACAAATGCCGTAGCGACAGCCATTGTTGTTACTCCAAGTAGAGCTTTACCAATCGGCTGTGCATAGTCCTTCCAGATAATTGCGGAAGTTGGAACTTTAGGGTCAACTGGTAAATCAAATGCCTCTGGTCCTTCAGGTAATAAGTAGAACATATTTGTTCCATCAACTCCTGGTGGATCATAAATCATGGCATTAGGGAATTTCTCTTTGGCAGCAGCTAAACGTTGTTCCGCTAATCTTCTCATTTCTTCCTTTGTACCAAACACAATAGCATCTAGTGGACAAGTTTGGGAACAAGCTGGCACAAGACCTTCATGAATTCTACTATCACACATGTCACATTTTTGTGCACGTTGAACCGTTTTTCCATCTTCATTAACATAGTCGGCTAACTCTACAATTTCAAATGGGCAGTTGTAAACGCAATAAGAACATCCTACACACTTCTCTTGATCAATAACCACGTTCCCCATATCAGTTACTGTACAGGCATTTTCAGGACAAACTTTCACACATGCTGCATCGGCGCAGTGGAAACAAGATTGGTGTCTAAATAACCATTCAAATCCGCCACTAGCTGTTTCAAATTCCTTCATCTGCAAGACATTCCACGTTTTCCCGTCACATTTCTCATGGGACTGATAAGTACCGCTGTATTCTTGTGTATCAATTGGTAGGTCGTTCCAGTTTTTACACGCAACCATACAACCACGGCATCCTGTACAAATCGTTACATCTACAAACTTTGCGTAAGCCGTCATACTTCAGCCCTCCTTACATCACAAAGGAATGCTTTGTACTCTGGAATAGTTGTGTTTGCATCCCCAATATGAGGTGTTAAATAGTTCGCAATGGATCCTTTAGCAATCCCTTTATAGCCATAATGCCATGGCATACCTAAATGGTGCACCTTCTTACCTTGGATTTCATATGGCTTAAATCGCTTCGTGATCATTGCATATGCTTCAATTTCTCCACGGGCAGATGTTACGACCACCTTATCCCGTTCTTTAATGCCTTTTTCTTCTGCAAGTTCTTCACTAAGCTCCACAAACATATAAGGCATTAACTCTGCAAGCCATCTATTGTTACGAGTCATAGGACCAGTCTGCCAGTGTTCAGATAAACGATAGGTTGTTCCAATGATCGGGTATTTTAAAGCGTCTCCTTTTGCATTTAACTCTTCTCCCCAGATGACACAAGCTGGGTTTAATTGAACACTAGAGAATGCGTTTGGAACAGGGCTTTCGTATGGCTCGTAATGCTCAGGCAATGGTCCATCTGTCATTCCGTTAGTAAAGAGTTCTCCTTTACCGTCCGGACGCATGATAAATGGATTTTTCCAACCTGGATCTTTAGGACCAATTGCTGCTCCAAAGTCAGGTACGTCGTGCCCTACCCAGCTTCCTGCTGCCTCATCCCACCATATTACCTCGTTATTCTTGCTCCATGGGTTACCTTGCAAATCGGCAGAAGCACGGTTATAAAGAATACGGCGGTTCAATGGCCATGCATAAGACCAGTTCAAGTAGTTGTTCATACCAGTATCTACATTATCCCTGTGCTTGGAGCGGTTCTTGTCTTCGCCAGGTGCTGCGTCTGGATAGAATCCAGCATAAATCCAGTTACCACTTGAAGTTGTGCCGTCATCTTTCAGCTGTAAGAAGTTAAGCACCGTTTTGCCAGTAGTTAAGTCATAACCGTTAATTTCCCGACAGACAAGGTCCATATCTGGATAGGTCGTATCACCAAAGCTCCAGTCTAACGCTTTAAATGGCGCCGCAACTTTGCTGTTGTCATTTGCATATAATGCTTTTAACCTTCTTGCTAAATTGTGAACGAACCACGCATCTGATCTTGAATCGTGTTTCGGGTCAATTGCTTTCCAACGGTACTGCATCCAACGTCCACTGTTTGATACAGAGCCTTCTTTTTCATACGGTCCACAAGCTGGCAGGAAGAATACTTCCGTATTGATCTTAGACGGATCTGCACCTGATTCCTTTGTCCAGAACGTGGCTGTTTCTGTTTCAAAAAGGTCCATGCATACAAACCAATCTAGTTTTTCCATTGCCGCTTTTTCTTTGTTAATGTTCGGACCACCAACGATTGGGTTTTGTCCCCACGTAATAAATCCTTTAATCTCTCCATCAAACATAGCTTCAAAAAGCCCAATATGGGAAGAGTTTCTTCGATTTTTTGGATAGTAATCGAATAAGAAATCATTTTCTGGTGTTGCATTATCACCAAAGTGTGCTTTCATCAAACTGGCAATGAACTTTGGACGATTAGACCAGAAACCAGATGCTGGTGTTTCATTTGTTATATAATCTTTATACGTTTTATGTCTTTCTGCTTGTGTAGGTACTGGATTATATCCCGGAATGATGTGGAATAGTAACGCCATATCTGTAGAACCTTGAACGTTTGCTTCTCCACGTAATGCATTGATACCGCCTCCAGCACGACCAACGTTTCCTAACAGTAACTGAAGTATACCGTAGGCACGTACGTTCTCAGATCCAACTGTGTGCTGTGTAGTACCCATGGCATACATAATTGTACCAACTTTTTCTGCATTTCCTGTACCACAGAAAGTATCTGCTACCTTAATGAAATCTTCTTTTGCTGTACCTGTAACAGCACAAACAGTGTCTACATCATATCGCTCATAATGCTCTTTCATGATGTTCCATACACAACGAGGATCTCTTAAAGATTCATCTTTAAGGATGTTTCCATCTTCATCCCGCTTGAATGTCCAAGTAGAACGATCATAGCTACGTGTATCACTGTTATAACCAGAGAATAAACCATCTTCAAACTTATATTCATCGTGAACAATGAAACTAGCATTTGTATAGTTTAAAACATACTCTTTATGATAGAGTTCGTTGTCAATTGCATATTTGATAAGCCCAGCAATAAACGGAATGTCTGTCCCCGAACGCATTGCTGCATACACATCCGATTTAGCAGCTGTTCTCGTGAAACGAGGGTCAACCGTGATTAGTTTTCCACCATTGTCTCTTGCTTTTTGCACATACTTCATACTAACTGGATGATTTTCTGCTGGGTTTGCCCCAATTACGAGAATCGCATCAGCATATTGAATATCGATCCAGTGATTTGTCATTGCGCCTCGACCAACCGTAGGTGCCAGACCGGCAACCGTAGAGCTGTGTCATATCCTTGCCTGGTGCTCAATAAATGTGAGCCCAAGGCCGCGCATTAACTTTTGAATCATATAACATTCTTCATTTTCAAGTGCTGCCCCACCCATACTTGCAATTGCTTCTGTACGGTTTACAGGCATTCCGTCTGCTTCAACAACAAAGTTGTTATCCCGTGTTTCTTTTACTTTTTCGGCGATGCGATCAAGCATCCAATCCCATTCTTTTTCTTCCCAACGATCGCTTCCTGGAGCACGGTACATTGGTTTTGTTGGACGTCTGTCTGTTGTGTACAAATCGCGAACTGAGGAACCTTTACTACATAATGACCCTTGGTTAATTGGATGATCCGGGTCTCCCTCAGAATAAACCACGTCGTTGTCCTTCACATGAATTAAAATTCCACAACCTACTGAACAGTAACAGCAAATCGTTGGTGTTACGTCAGTACGAGCAGTCTTCAATTCTTTTGAAGCAGCTTTTGCTTTATGTGGGTCGAAACCTAGTTCCACAATAGCTAACGTGGCCGCAGTTGCACCAGACAATTTAAGAAATTGCCTACGTGAAACTTCTAACATGAAAACACTCCCCCTCAAAATAGTAAATTTCATTTATATGATCAACCATCTAGGATGGATATCACCAAGTTTGTTTAATTAACGTTTCGAAATCGCTTTCAAGTCATTAAATACATTACCATTTTCTGTATAAATGACAGCTACTTTCCCTCTCATGTATCCAACTACTTCAATTCCCAAAAATTTAGCAAGTTGAACTGCCTGCTTTGTTGCTGCAGTTCTGCTTCCTACAATCCCAAAACCGAACCTTGCAGTTTTCGCAAGCATTTCATATGAAATCCTACCTGTAGTTAATAAAATCAACTTTTTTGGATCTAGTTTCCTTTGCAATGCTGCTCCAATAATTTTATCTACCGCATTATGTCTGCCAATGTCTTCTCGTACAGTTATTTCACCAGTTTCTTCCACGATGCAAGCACCGTGCATACCACCAGTTTCGTTGTACATCGGTGATTCTTTTGCAAATTCATGACGCTTTTTTAATAAGAAAGATAGAGGCAGTCTTTGGTTTGATTTTTGTACTTTCGGAAACTTTTTTACATCGGTCATGGAAAAGAATGTAACCCCATTCCCACAGCCAGCAGTAATATATTTTTTCCGTTTCAGCATCGGTGTAACTTCCACCTCTTCATGCAAGGTAGCATAGACCCTACCTTCATTAACGTTGATGTCTTTTACATCATCAGCATGATCAATAATCCCTTCCGTAAATAAATGACCATAAGTCCAATCTATAAGATCACTGTTTGTAAGTTGGTAGGTTGCTAATTCTTCCCCATTTACATAAAGACTAATGGGATATTCCTCAGGACAGTAAATTCTCACGAGTGTCACCCCTCCCATTTTTAATCTAGAAAACCACTTCTCACTTAATTACATTTTTAGTTTAATAAGTTTTACAATAAAATTCTGTAAGGTTTATCACACTTGTGAAATCAGTACACAAATGAATTTTTTGTGAAATATTGAGCAAAGACACAATTTCATTTACTAACATTTCTCCGGAAATCCTTTCATATCAACGATATTATTGTACGTTTTCTTATTTCTCCCTAATGAAATTATTGAAAGTGTGAACGTTATGTGAAATTATGAGCATTTAATTCACAAAGTTTTCATTTTGTGAAGGTAATCACACCTATTTTTTTGGCAAAAACAAATTACAACCTATTATCTGATATACTAATAATAGAACTTAGCAATGGAGAGGTTGCAATGAATCGAAAATTAATATTAATTCCCGTATCTTTACTTTTAATCTTTGTTTTGCTTAATACATTAATCAAAGAAACAAAACCTGTAATACCTATATTAGAAGCTAATGATTCAATTTTATTAGACAAGTCACGAGCTTTTTTACACTCGGATATTCCACAACCAAATCCCATAAAAAAAGAAATAGAAGTAAGAAGCAATTGGGAAAACAAGGTTTTGCAACCTACACAGTGGGGAGAAAGCGTAACAGGGGTAATGAATCGAATAAACACAGATGAGAAGTTTATTGCTTTGACATTTGATGCTTGCGGCGGACCCTACGGAAACGGTCTTGATGAAAAGTTAATCAATTATCTAAGGGAAGAAAATATCCCTGCTACATTGTTTATTAACGCACGCTGGATACAAGAAAACAAGGAAGAGTTTATTAGTTTAAGTGAAGACCCTTTATTTGATATAGAAAACCATGGAACTGAGCACCGTCCTCTATCGTTAAATGGGGGAACTGCATGGGGAATAAAAGGAACTAGTGGAGTTGGAGAAGTAATTGATGAAGTCATGGGAAATCAGCATTTAATATACTCCTTAACTGGTGATACGCCAAAATTTTTCCGTTCAGGAACAGCTTTTTATGATGAAATTGCTGTACAAATTGTTGAAGACCTTGGACTTACTGTTGTGAATTACGATATTTTAGGAGATGCAGGAGCCACTTTTACAAGTGATCAAGTAAAGAATTCACTATTAAATGCCAAACCTGGATCCATTGCCTTACTGCACATGAATCAACCTACTAGTGGTACAGCAAAAGGAGTTATGGACGCAGTACCTGAGTTAATAAACCGAGGGTTTCAATTTGTAACATTAAGAGATTACCCACTAACTAAATAAGAGTGACTCAAGGTTTTTCTTAAGCCTTTTGAGTCACCCTCCTTATCAAAGAAATGGTAGCATCATTTAGGCATACTACTATACTAGATGCCCTTTAACAAGGCATTACCCAAACGATTTCTTGTATACGAATTAGAAATTGTGCGTCCTTTGTTTGAACGCAAATATGATCAGGCTTTACATCTGCAAGCTTTCCCCTCACAGTTCCTTTACTAGTTTCAACTGTCACCATTCTCCCCAATAATGATTGGAGTGTCTGAACTAAAAATGGATCATAAAGACTGGTGTACTCCATCTCCACCTCCACTCCTCTATTTTGTTCTCCGTACTCGTAGTTATCTCCGTACATAATAACCCTCCTTTATTCAGTAGACCAATGTCATTGTATGCCCATTTTTTCATATGTGTGTAGGCATTCGTCCATTTCGAGGGGGCCAATGAAAGTAATCTAATATGTATCATTATTAAACAGGATGGAACTATAAAAGTATCTTTTTTATGTACTCTCCATTATCTCTAAATTAATTTTATTTCGTTTCTAAAGTTTTTCCATTATAATGAAGACAACCTGTTTGAATTTAAAATATTGTTTTACCAAATTGAGGTGAAAATAACATGTGGCATAAGAATAAAAAAGTATTATTTATCTCAGGGCTTGTTATTAGCATTCTTATCTTTCATTTTAGTTCTCCTTTATGAAACAGACCCTACACATACACCTCCATCATCGACTTTAAATGAACTTCCGTCAGGTGAAGGGGAGGCATCTGGTAATATTAGTGGAGATATTAATATTACTGATACAGGTAACGAAGATATTCCTGTTGGAAGCGAGCAGGTGGATGAAGAAGAACTTCGAGCTTTTGCAAGGGAAGCAATTGAAGGAGTGAACTTAACCTCCAGTTTATCTGAACCGAATGAGAGGTCATTTTTCGAACACGCAAGGCTAAATCATTACTATTTAAATTTAATGGGAAATCGCTTTTCTGAAGATGAGGAAATGGAAGAGGAAGCAGAATGGGTTGCCAAAGAATTGGTTGCTTGGCTACAAACAGCAGGGGATATGTCAGCATTCCATTACTCAGAAAGTGATTTTATTTCCTTTGTAGAAAAAAACGATTATTTAGTTGAAGATGATATTAGCACACTAATTCTATTAGAAGAATTAGAGAAGTACGATGAAGTTCTCTTCCTAAGACATCTCGAGTACCAGTACATTAAATTGTATATATGGGAAAGCATTCAAGAGGATTTAAGAGACACCTTCTCAAAAGAGAGTAATGAAACAGAAGAGGAATACTTATTTAGACTTTACGGCGAATTCGAAACAATTGTAACTGACTATTTAATTTCACAAAATCCCGAACTCGTAAATGACTAAATTTAAGCCTCATTAGCTAACTGCAGCTATGGGGCTTTTTTATGATTCGTGAAATTTCGTACGAATGAATAATTCCAAAACCACCAGAAAAAACAGCATAAAAAAAAGCTTTTATCCAAAAGGACAAAACTTTATTCATGGACTAAAAAAATAAATCTCTCTCATCTAACTGGAATTAGCACCGTGCAATACTAGCTGGTTGCTGGGTTTCAATGGGCCAGTCCCTCCACCGCTCTTGATAAGAGAAACAAAATAGAGTGAGGTTGTCAGGCGTATGAACTACGACTTAAAGTAAGAATTATTAGAATATTAACACTTATAAATTTATTAGTCAACCGTTTCATTCATATTTTTTTTATGTGAGTTTCGTCACTGCCATTACTAAGTGAAGTTTGTTTTAATATTGGAAAAAGAGGTGTTGATGATGGAATTTTATAAACTATTAAGCAGGTATTACGATGATATCTTTAAAACAAATGAAAAGGCCATTTCTTTTATAAAAGACTTCTTACCACCTAGTGGGAAATTATTGGACCTTGGGGCAGGTACTGGAGCAGAAGCCAATGAATTTGTAAAAGGTGGTTATAGCGTAACAGCAACGGATTACAGTCATGAAATGGTAAACATCATTAATGAAAAATCAGCACAATTACCTGAAAAGATGGAGGTTGCTGTCTTAGATATGAGAAATGTTTCTCATTTGGCTCCTGCATTTTTTTGATGTTATCTATTGTATTGGTAATACATTTGTTCATCTTGATTCTTATGAAGAAATGACGAATGTTCTAGCCGATTGCTTTAACAGATTACAACCTAACGGTGTTCTTATCATTCAAATCGTTAATTATGATAAGGTACTATCAAAATCCATATCCTCATTACCTGTAATCCATAACAAGGAAGCAGGCGTAACGTTCGAACGTTTTTATTTATTTAATGATAATAAAATCACATTTAAAGGAAAACTTACAGTTGCCTCTAATGATGGAACTATTGAGGAAGTTGCTGAAAGTTCTACTGAGCTACTGCCATTACCATCTAAAAAGCTTATGGAAATCGTAGAAGCCACTCCTTTTTCAAGTGTAGAGCTTTATGGCAGTTTTACTGGTGAGAAGTATAAACTTGAGTCTCCCGCTCTAATAGCTGTGCTAAAAAAAAGGCAAATATTTAAGGGAGTCAAAAAAAGTGGAAAGGCACCGCTTTTTTGACTCCCTATTTTTAGTCTTCGTTCAATATTTTTAGCATTAAATCTGGGCGATCTGTAATTATTCCATGTGCGCCAAGTTCAATTAATTCTCGCATAGTTTCTTCATCATTAATGGTCCAGTAGTGAACTTCCATTCCCCTACGTTCCGCACCACGGATTAAATTTCTATCTGCCAAGTTAAATATACTTTCTTCCGTTGGTATTTGTACAGCATCTACTTTTGGTCGATATAAGCTGTTTAAGAATAGCTTATGAAAAACAACAAATTTCGTAACTTCCTGACGGCCTCCACTTACTGCTAACCTTCCATTAGATATCTCCGTAAACTTATCATTAATTGCTTGATCAAAGGAGGCTATTAGTATCTGATCCTCTAATCCATAGCGCTCAATTAACTCCCAAAGATTTTCTGTCATTGGCATGTACAGTTCTGGATCATTCGTCTTCTTTACTTCAATGACCATTTTCATATCAGAAAACTCTTCAAAGATTTCTTCCACAGTTGGAATTGTTATCCCTTGTCCGCGAAAGCTGTATTCCCCATTCAAGTCTTGAAAGTAATCAGCAGCATCAAGTTGCTTAATTTCTTCTAGGGTGAGATCATTCACTCGGCCAGTTCCATCTGTAGTACGATCAACTGTGTTGTCGTGAATTGCCACTAAATGACCATCCTTCGTTTTATGAATATCAAATTCTAAGACATCTACCCCCATGTCCCTTGCCATCTCAAAAGCTACCATTGTGTTAGATGGTGCTAGGTGTTCCCCACCTTGATGGGCAATAATAATAGGTCGGTCATGATCGAAAACAAAGAAAGGTTTCACAGGTCTCTCTGATACGGGAAAAAGAAAGATGGCTGTCCAAATTAATAAGATAGTACCTAATATTATTCCTATTCGTCGCAGTATTTTCTTTTTCTTTGATGGTGAACTAACCCTTACTACAGAGATTTTCATCGTTTCCCCACACTTTCGTAAGATTATTTACTAGTGTTTGCTCGAATTGGTTTAACCTGTTGGGACGGGCTACTACTTACTATATTACATTATACCTGGTGATAGTACCTTGCATTTATTCTTCTATTATACTTTGAAATTAGTGGTTGTGGTAAAAAAGTTCTTTATCAACTAGTTATTAAATGATACTGATTTAAGCAACTGAACTCATAAGGGGCAGCTCTTGGGGATTGGGAAATCTGGTTAAGCACCCGTATCCGCACCTACACTTGACCTAATAAATAAGCGGAGAAATTTCCCTTAATTAGCAAATAGCATTAAAAATAGCTTAAATAGACGGAAAAATTCCGCTTATTTACTGGAAACAATGGAAAAAGGAGAAGTTTTCTTTTGATAGACCGGAAAAACTCCGCTTATCATCCCCCGAAACAAACTCCATTTTAAATTTAAACGGAAATTCTCCGCTTATTTTATTTCTCTCGTAAGGATAGGAAGGCTTCGATCCTTTACAACTCAAAAAAACCTAAGTAAAGTCTATCTCAAGGTAATTGAAGAATTTCATCATAAGCAGTATAAGGATTAATTTTTATAAAAAAACCTTAGTCCATAATATGAACTCCTGACTTTAGGACTTATAAGGCATAAAAACGATAAAATCGTTGGTGTATCAATGATTTTATCGTTTTTATTTTGTCCTATTATTTTAAATTGATGGTTAAATCT
>JAJOJL010000117.1 GCA_021208645.1 Bacillus sp. (in: firmicutes)
GTGGAGTGTAGTATATATAGCAAACAATGATCTCATGGCAGAAAAAATAAAGAATAAACTTTCCTCTGAAGGCTTCATGGTACAGCTACGGGAGCTTTCCAAAAACCCTCAGAAAAAAGGACAGGTGGAAATATTAGTACCAAGGTCTGAGGCCCAAGATGTTGTGGAATTTTTGTCGGAGTTTACGTAAAAAGGTATTTGAACTTATTGATATACATGATAAAATAGTAACAAGAAACATTTTTAGTCCCATAGGGACATAAAAGTGTCCTACCAGGTAAGGAGGAATATCTATGAAACGAATTGCAGTTATGACCAGTGGTGGCGATGCACCGGGAATGAATGCAGCAGTAAGGGCTGTTGTTAGAAAGGGTATCTTTCATGGATTAGAGGTTTACGGGATTAAAAGGGGTTATGCGGGGCTAATTAGCGGAGAAATTGAAAGAATGGACCTTAGTTCAGTAGCAGATATTATTCATAGAGGTGGAACGATTCTTAGAACTGCCCGATGTGAAGAATTTAAAAATCCCAAGGTTCAAGAGGAAGCTGTGGAAATACTTAGAGCTAAAGGTATAGATGGAATTATAGTGATAGGTGGTGACGGGTCTTTTATGGGAGCGAAGGCTCTTTCTAATTTAGGGATACCTACCATAGGAATTCCGGGAACCATTGATAATGACATTCCATGTACAGATTACTGCATAGGTTTTGATACAGCTGTAAATACAGCTATAGATGCAATTAATAAAATTAGAGATACCGCCACCTCCCACGAAAGAACCTTTGTTATAGAAGTAATGGGAAGAAATGCGGGGGATATTGCTTTAGCTTCGGGTTTAGCCGGGGGAGCAGAATCTATTTTAATACCAGAGTTTGAAACTAATTTAGATGTGGTAATCCATAGATTACTTCAAGGGCAAAAAAGAGGTAAGCTTCATAGTATTATTTTAGTAGCTGAAGGGGTTGCCAGCGGCTTCGATATTGGCAGAGTTATTGAAGAAAGAACTGGTTTTGATACCAGGGTAATTGTACTAGGTCATATCCAAAGGGGAGGGTCACCTTCATCCGCCGACCGGATATTGGCAAGTCGTTTGGCCGCTAAGGGTGTGGACCTATTACTCAATAACGAGGCTGGGAAGATGGTGGGTATTGTTGATAACAAGGTACTTGCCACAGATATTGAGGAAGCATTATCAAAAAAAGCATACCATCAATAAAGAACTATACGACTTAGCTAAAATTTTATCCATTTAATTAAGGAGGAAGAAAATGAGAAGAACAAAGATTGTTTGTACCATAGGTCCAGCTAGTGAGTCTCCTGAGCAATTACGTAAACTTATAAATGCTGGTATGAATGTGGCAAGATTAAATTTTTCCCATGGTAATTATGAAGAGCATGGGGCGAGGATAGATGCTATCCGTAAGGTAGCTAAGGAATTAAATAAAAACATAGCAATTTTATTAGATACTCAAGGACCTGAGATTAGAATCAAGAAATTTGCTGAAGGAAAGATCCAGCTCAATGATGGGGATATCTTTACCCTTACCACAGAAGACATTATGGGAGACCAAAGCAAGGTAGGCATAACATATGAGGGTTTACCTAGTGATGTTAAGACTGGGGATCGCATTTTTAATTGATGATGGCTTAATAGAGCTTAGAGTGATAGAAGTATCTTCAACGGATATTAAGTGTAAAGTTTTAAATGGTGGCCCTCTAAGTGATAGAAAAGGAGTCAATCTTCCTGGAGTGTCTGTTTCACTTCCCGCCATGTCGGAAAAGGATTTGAAGGATATAGAGTTTGGTATTAAGCAACGTGTTGATTTTATTGCAGCATCCTTTATTAGGAAAGCTTCTGACGTTATAGCTATTAGAAGGGTATTAGAGGAGCACAATAGTGATATCCATATTATTTCAAAGATAGAAAATCAAGAGGGTCTAGATAACTTAGAAGAAATTTTAAAAGTCTCCGATGGACTTATGGTGGCAAGGGGAGACTTAGGAGTAGAAATTCCCGTTGAAGAGGTGCCTTTAGCACAAAAAATTAATGATTGAAAGCTGCAATAAAGCTGGTAAGCCAGTAATCACAGCCACACAAATGCTAGATTCCATGATGAGAAACCCAAGACCAACAAGGGCAGAAGCCAGTGATGTTGCTAATGCTATTTTTGATGGTACTGATGCTATTATGCTTTCTGGTGAAACTGCAGCAGGTAAATATCCTGAAGAATCCGTTAAGACCATGGCTCAAATAGCAGAAAGGGCGGAGCAAGCAGTTCGTTATGAAGAAATATTAGGTAAGAAGACATTTATTCCTAAAGCTTCTATTACTGACTCAATAAGTAGTGCTACTTGTAGTACCGCTCAAAACTTAGGTGCATCGGCAATAATTACCTCAACCCAATCTGGATTTACTGCGAAAATGGTATCTAAGTATAGACCTAATTGTCCAATTATAGCAGTTACTCCTGAGGATAGGGTGTTAAGGAAATTAGTTTTAACTTGGGGTGTTTACCCTGTATTAGGTAACCAGACAGATAATACTGACGATATGATTCAAGAAGCAATTATGACATCTTTAGAGGCAAAATATATTAAAGATGGAGATTTAGTTGTAATAACAGCTGGAGTACCTGTGGGTATGGCAGGGACAACCAACCTTTTAAAGGTACACGTTGTTGGAGATGTTGTGGTTAAAGGTACAGGTATTGGTAATAATGCTGTACATGGAACTGTTATAGTAGCAAAAACAGCTAAAAGACTTAGCAAACAAAAAAGGAAGCGGAGAAATTTTAGTTACCATATCTACCGATAGGGACCTAGTTCCAAACCTAGACGGAATAAAAGCTATAGTGGCCGAAGAAGGTGGCTTGACATCCCCTACAGCAATCGTTGGATTATCCAAAGGTATCCCAGTAATTGTTGGAGCTACTGGCGCTACTTCTATGCTAAAAGATGGGGAAGAAGTAACTGTGGACCCATTAAGGGGTTTAGTGTACAGAGGGCATGCAAAGGTAAAATAATTTAAGTGCACAGGGGGAATTTCTTCTGTGCACTTTTTAAAAAGGGGTGGCAATAATGTTAGCAAAGTTACTGTTATTATTTACAATTGTACCTTTATTGGAGTTATTTTTGCTATTTAGGATTGCAGAATATGTTGGTGGTGGGACAACAGTTATAATTGTAGCTGCTACAGGGTTTTTTGGGGTATTTTTAGCAAAATCCCAGGGTCTATGGGTATTAAAACAAGCAGGCTGGGCCCTTAGTAGGGGGGAGATGCCAACCCATAATTTGTTAGACGGGGCATTTGTTTTGATAGGCGGCGCCTTTCTGTTAACACCTGGGTTGATCACAGATTTAGCTGGATTTATGCTCCTTTTCCCCTATAGTAGAAAATACATTAAGGTTTATGTACAAAAAAGACTCCAAAAAATGCTGGAGTCAGGAAAGTTTAATATATATTGGAGGAATTAACAGTTTGACTTTCTGGTGCTACATCTAAGGTACGAATTAGCTCAACAAAAAAAGTCTTGATAATGATATTCTGCACCGATACTTTTACCTTGGGAGATGATGTTAATACCATCATAGCCACGACTTAGAAATAAAGTTATAGGACTAAAAAACAGTTAATCTGCGGATAAATTTGATTTTAGCTAAATGAAGCTTACTTTCTAATCCAATAATAGCTAAGGATAAAAGTTTACTTGTCTTATATTTCTTTGTCACTCCCTCTGAATAGTTTATGGACATACATCCACCATTAAAGAAATCTAAACCAATAATTCTTGCTCCTTTAAATTTCTGAAGCTTGATTGTCAAGTAAGTCCACCACCGCGCTATAGTCACCAGATCTATCCTGGGTAAACAAAACATATACATCTAAACTATTTAGCTCACCTTCTTGGGTGAGTTTTTTAATTGTAGCTAAAATATCATCTTTATGCACTTCTAAATTTTCACCGGTTTTCCTTACTTTTATTTCTACAACTCCTTCTGAAGCACGTTTTCCAACGGTAATGCGGATCGGAAAGCCGAATAAGTCAGCGTCTTTAAATTTTACTCCAGGACGTTCGGCACGGTCATCCAACAGTACATCGTACCTTTCTTGACCAAGCACACGATACAATTCCTCTGCAAGTTCCCGTTGATCGTCTTGCTTTATATTTACCGGTACGACATGGATATGGAACGGAGAAACAGAAGCAGGCCAAACAATCCCGTCTTCATCATGGTGTTGCTCGATGATTGCTGCTACTGTTCGTGATACACCAATCCCGTAGCATCCCATTATCATCGGTTTATTTTTTCCATTTTCATCAAGGAACATGGCACCCATTGCCTCACTGTATTTTATCCCTAGCTTAAATACGTGACCTACTTCTATCCCTTCTTTAAAACGGATAACACCCTTTCCATCAGGAGATGGATCTCCTTCTTGGATATTTCGTAAGTCTCCGTACTGGTCAACAGTAAAATCTCTATCTCCATTAACGTTAATTAAATGTTTTTGGGCTTCATTTGCTCCACAGACCCCATTAACGATAGCTTGTACAGCATGATCTGCAATTACTTTTACATTACTGTTCACATTAACAGGTCCCACATAACCTGGGACACAATTCATCCACTTTTTGGTATCCTCTTCTGTGGCCATTTCCACAATCTGAGCATCAAATAAATGTTTAATTTTTACATCATTAACCTCATGGTCCCCTCGTACTAACACTAGTACAGGCTCTTCATCAACCATAAACAACATAGATTTTATAAGTTTTTCTTTCGGTACATTAAGGAAGGTAGCAACATCCTCAATTGTTTTCTTCTCTGGAGTATCTACTTTTTCAAGGCTTTCTACCGCTTCCTCTGACTTTGTATAGGTTACATTAACAGGAGCTATTTCAATATTAGCTGCGAAATCGGAAGTGTCTGAATAGGCAATTGTATCTTCTCCCACTTCTGTTAATACCATAAATTCATGGGTTTCCTTACCACCTATTGCACCCGAATCAGCTACAACCGCACGAAAATCTAAACCACAGCGTGTAAAAATTCGGACATAAGCTTTATACATTTTTTCATAGCTTTCATCTAATCCTTCTGCTGTTGCATCAAAGGAATAGGCATCTTTCATAAGAAATTCCCTGGCCCTTAATACACCGAACCTTGGACGCCTTTCATCACGGAATTTGTTTTGAATTTGATAAAGGGTCATTGGCAATTTCTTATAGGATTGAACATCGTCCCTGACCAGTGTCGTTATTACTTCCTCGTGGGTTGGTCCTAATGCAAACTCTCTTCCATGACGGTCATTCAAGCGCATAAGCTCTGGACCATATGCTTCCCAGCGGCCAGACTCTTTCCACAGCTCTGCCTGTTGGATCGCTGGCATTAACAGTTCTTGGGCTCCTGCAAAATTCATTTCCTCACGTATTATGTTTTCCACTTTCTTTAGTACCTTTAAACCTAAAGGCAGAAAAGAGTAAACCCCTGAAGTACTTTGACGAATCAAACCAGCACGAAGCATTAATTGATGACTTTTCACTTCTGCATCACTTGGTATGTCCCTTAAGGTAGGGGCTAGGTATGTACTTTGTTTCATAATATGCCACCTCAGATTTTTAATTTATTTTGAGTATCCCTCTAGCTCAGAAGCATTAAATAATGAATTAAGATGGTAACGTGTTGATGAGATCTCCTCGAACTCGCTTTCCGCGGGCAACGCCTCAGCCTCCTCGGGAAACGCCACCCTGCGGGGTCTTCTGTCTCTTCCTCTGCAAGCATCGCTTTGTAGTTTATGCGTCGAGACAAATCGTAGCCTATTCATGAAGCATATGCTCTTAGCTGTTGCTTTTCCCGCTGGAGTCTCGTTCGCTCCGATCTCATCAACACTTCAATTCAAAAATTTAAAACTCATTCTGAGCAAAAGGGATACCCATGTTATATATATATGTCATCGTAGCTGCCATGTTTTCAGGTACTATTTTAAATTAACTGTGATAAAAAAGTAGTGGGAAAAGGGAATTCCTCCCTTTCCCCTTCGATTTTTATAGGAAAAATTTATTAATATCGTTCCAAGTAACAACAAGCATGAGCAGCATCAACAGGGCAAAGCCAATGAAGTGAACAACCCCTTCTTTTTGCGGGTCAATTGGTTTCCCTCTAAGGGCTTCGACTGCGATAAACATGAGTCTTCCTCCATCAAGGGCAGGGAGTGGCAATAGGTTTATGATACCTAAATTCACACTCAATATTGCTGTCCATTGCATTAACACCAAGAATCCCATTTGCGCAACTTCATCTGTATAACTGTAAATTCCTACCGGTCCTGCTAAATGGTCCAAAGAGAATTGGCCGGTCACAAGCATTCCCAATGCCTCAAAAATTAAAACGGTAAACTCATAGGTTTGGGTAAATCCAAACGTGATGGCACCTACCACGGATTTTTCCATCATCGGATAAATGCCGACGACGCCTTCTACACGTTCTTCATGATTCAGTCTCTCCTGAGGAGTCATGGTCACATCAAATCGTTCTGATCCTCGTTGCATTTCAAACACAAGGGGCTCATTCGGATTGGACTGAATAATCGTCGTCATTTCTTCCCATGTGGAAACTCTTCCCCACCTATAGAGAGAATCCTATCACCAGATTGGAGACCTGATTCAATGGCAACACCGTCTTCAGTCAAATCACCAACTAATGCTTCGTTCACTGGAATTCCAGCAATCCAAGCGTACATAGTAAGTATAGCAATTGCTAAAACAAAGTTCATGGCTGGACCTGCAAATAGGGCCAATGCACGCTGGCTCTTTGTTTTCGAACTAAATTGTCGGTTATAAGGTGCTATTTGTGTTGCATGTTCATCATGTACATACTCCGCTTTTTCATCAATGCTGTACGTAACAAGGCCTTCCTCATCAGGAACATAACCAGTTACAAATAGATCGTGTTCCATATCAATTCGTTCTACTTGAATCACTTTGCAGTCAGGATGCTTTGATTTATTATTAATAATTAGTTTGTTTACTTTCCCTTTCTCATTAAACAGGAGCCCGATTTCATAGCCTGGTTTAACTTGAATAATTTCTGGATCTTCTCCTGCCATTCTCACAAATCCACCTAATGGCAATAATCGGATTGTGTATACGGTCTCAGCTTTTTTAAAGGAAAAAATCTTTGGACCAAAACCAATGGCAAATTCCCGGCAAAGAATACCTGCCCGTTTAGCAAATATCAAATGGCCTAATTCATGAATAAAGACTAACAGTCCAAAAATGATAATAATAGAAATGAATGTATTCATTGCAACCCAACCTTTACTTTAGCTCATATAAGTTACTACTTGCTTCCTTGTCCATTCATCGACAGTAATAATCTCCTCCAATGTTGGAGAAGGGATCACTGTATGTTCTTGTAATGCTCTTTCCACTAAATCTTCAATTTGTAGGAACCGAATTTTCCCTTGGAGAAACGCATCAACTGCCACTTCATTGGCTGCATTTAATACGGTTGGAGCAGTGCCTCCCGTCTTTCCTGCTTCAAACGCCAACGATAGACAACGATAGCGGTCAAAATCCGGTTTTTGAAAGTGAAGAGAACCGATTTCCCATAAGTTTAACGCTTTTCCTCCTACTAAATCAAGCCTTTTTGGTTTGGATAATGCATATTGTATGGGAACTCTCATGTCTGGATTTCCTAAATGAGCAAGGACACTACCATCAATATATTCTACCATGGAGTGAATAATACTTTCTTTATGTAGGATGACCTCTATTTTTTCATAGGGAATAGTAAATAGCCACCTTGCCTCAATCACTTCTAACCCTTTATTCATCATTGTCGCTGAATCTATCGTAATTTTTGCTCCCATTTGCCAATTTGGGTGATTCAAGGCCTGGGCCACCGTAACATCTTGTAAATCTTCCCTAGAACGATCACGGAAACTGCCCCCAGAAGCTGTTAATATGAGCTTGGAAACTTCTTTTTGAACATCTCCTTCTAAGCATTGATAAATGGCGGAATGTTCACTATCAATGGGGATCAGTTCTACTCCATGCTTCTCTGCCGCCTCTGTAACGAGATGGCCTGCTGTTACTAAAGTTTCCTTATTGGCAATGGCTATGTCCTTTCCAGATTCAATCGCTGCCAACGTGGGCTGTAAACCGACACTTCCCATGACCGCATTTACGAGTAGACTGGAGTATTCATCTGTTGCCACTTCCATTAAACCGTCCTTGCCTGATACAAGCTTTACACCAGAAGGTAAATCTTTTAAAAGTTTATTAGCAACTTCCTCGGATTCAACACTTACGAGCTTAGGCATAAATTCATGAATCTGCTTAATACCCAAATCTATATTTCTTCCAAAGCTCATGGCAACGAGCTCAAATTGGTCCTTATGAGAACGTATGACATCCAATGTTTGTACTCCAATGGAACCTGTTGACCCCAATAGACTAATTTTTTTCATTTAGAAGCTCCTTCTTTATGAAAAGTACATGATAATTGCTAACCTTTAAATTATCAACACAAGTAATTTTTTTTACAAAGAATGATTATATTAAATTTAACAAGTAAAGTATTGGCATAACAAAAATCAGACTATCAAAGCGGTCTAAAATACCACCATGACCAGGCAAAACTTGTCCAGAATCTTTCACAGCATAATGTCTTTTCAAAGCAGATTCCACCAAATCGCCAATTTGGCCCGTTACGGAAACCACCGTAATGAACAGCAACATAATGATGATTGAACTGAACAAAGGAACAAACAAGGTATAAATAAAGCCTACAACAAAAGCTAATAAAACTCCGCCAATTGCCCCTTCAATCGTTTTGTTAGGACTAATATCAGGCCACAGCTTATTTTTACCAAATTTTCTCCCTGCAAAATACGCTCCCGAGTCTGTAGCCCAAACAAGAACCAAAATGAAAAAGATAAGGGAAAGACCTTGCTCTAAAAACCTTGTATACATGAAAAAGTGAAAACCGAACCCTATATACACAGAAGCTAAAATAATAAAGCCGGCGTGATCAAAGGTAAATCTATTTTTTGTTAATACAGTAAGGGCTAGTAAAACGATGATTAAAAGTACAAATATTTCCAGTCTATCTAAATGCAGCCATTGTAAATAGGACTGGGGAACAAGTAGTATCCCCATTAATACTAGACTTAGGAGGCCTATGGGAGAAGCTAATTTCATCTGCTTCATTTTTAATAGTTCGCTTATGGCTATGGTCGCTAAAGCAAAAACTAATATTGTAAAAGGCCAGCCACCAACTATAATTATGGCTAAAAAAAACGCTCCTGCTATAATCGCTGTTATAATTCGTTGCTTCAAGTTGAAAGCTCCTCTCTAAACGCCACCATACCTACGGATTCTCTTTTGATACACTTTTATTGCTTCATTAAAGTGTTCTTCAGTAAAGTCAGGCCAGAGTACTTCCGTAAACCAGAACTCTGAATATGCTAATTGCCAAAGCATAAAATTACTCAATCTGATCTCCCCGCTGGTGCGAATTAATAAATCGGGATCCTGTAAATCTCCTGTCATTAAAAATTGTCCAAGAGATTCTTCTGATATACTGTCTATACCTTTTGGGTCATCTAGTGAATGATACAATTTCTTTACTGCTTCAAGAATTTCGTATCTACTTCCATAATTTAAGGCGAAATTTAATATTAAGCCATCATTCTCTTTCGTTTCATTAATGGCATTTTCTACGGCATTTAAAGTGTATTTCGGAAGGTTTTCTTTTGACCTGTCATACGCACAACTACGTTTTCCTCCATAAGAATAGGAAGTTCCTTATTTAAAAATCTTTCAGGAAGGCGCATAAGGAAATCTACTTCTTCCTTTGGACGTTTCCAATTCTCCGTTGAAAATGCATATAGTGTCAGTACTTTTACGCCTAATTTATTCGCTTCACGAACAATTTTGCGAATAACATTCATTCCTTCTCTATGACCAGCAATTCTTGGGAGTCCCCGTTTCTTAGCCCATCTCCCATTCCCGTCCATAATAATCGCTACATGTTCAGGGATGTTTTGTAAATCTAATTCTTCCTCTATTTTTTTGTGGGTTAATTGATTTTTTAATCTCGTCATTTTATTAAACATACGCTTTCCCCCAAATTGCTTCAGTACATAGCGAGTTGTAAAAAATATGTATCTTTCCTCTTAAGCTTAGTATAAAAATTGCTTATTTTTAAACGTAGTAAACATGATTTTGTTTATCAGGTATGCCTTAAATCCTAACTTTGGTGAAAATGATTGCAAGTGCTGTTGCCTACTATGGGATGGAATACATGATGGCCGTTCTTAAATGCTTCTTCTTTGTAATGTATTCTAAATACGAAAAATTTATTGCATAAACGTAGGAAAAACCCTCATAACATAAAGGCTACTGAAAAAGACTGGCTTTTCGCCGCTTCAGTAGCCTTAAGCAATAAAAGAAGCTGTTGCAATGCAACGCAGCCATTGCAATCTAATTGAATTTTTCAGCATCCTCATAAACTAGAGGGTCTTTTACATTATCATTTTACATGTTTTTTTGTTACACTTCCATGATTTCTTCTTCTTTTGCAGAAGCTACATCATCAATATTCTTAATCGTGTTGTCTGTCAGCTTTTGAACTTCATCTTGACTTCGGCGTAAGTCGTCCTCTGTCAGTTCACCATCTTTTTCTAATTTCTTCAATTCATCATTTGTGTCACGGCGAATGTTTCTAACTGCAACCTTTGCTTCTTCAGCGTAACGACCTACAAGTTTAACAAGTTCTTTTCTGCGCTCTTCTGTTAAAGCAGGAATAGCTATGCGGATAATATTACCATCATTAGATGGAGACAATCCTAAATCTGCCTTTTGAATCGCACGCTCAATGTCAGAAATAGAAGACTTGTCAAATGGTTGAATTGTTAACAACCTCGCTTCAGGAACAGCGATAGTTGCAAGTTGATTAAGAGGCGTCATCATGCCGTAGTATTCAACTTGTACTTTGTCTAACAGAGCCGGATTAGCTCGTCCTGCACGGATGGTCGCTAATTCTTTCCGGAAGGCTTCAACAGATTTTTTCATACGGTCTTCAGCTTGGTTTAATACTTCCTTTGACATTATTCTCTCCCCCTTATAATCGTACCAATTTCTTCACCTTGTACTGCTCGTTTAATATTTCCTTCTTCCATGATTGAGAAGACAATGAGCGGGATGTCATTATCCATACAGAGCGACGAGGCAGTTGAATCCATAACTGCTAACCCTTCTTTCAAGATATCCAGGTAAGTTAGTCTGTCATATTTAACTGCATTAGCATCAACTGATGGGTCGGCACTGTACACACCATCCACTTTATTTTTGGCCATTAAGATTACATCGGCTTCAATCTCAGCAGCGCGAAGAGCAGCAGTAGTATCAGTGGAGAAGTATGGATTCCCTGTACCAGCAGCAAAAATCACTACCCGTTTCTTCTCTAAATGACGAATGGCCCTTCTTCTTATGTAAGGCTCTGCCACTTGCCGCATTTCAATGGAGCTTTGTACCCGTGTTTGGACTCCGATATTTTCTAGGCTGTCTTGAAGGGCTAAGGAGTTCATTACTGTGGCTAGCATTCCCATATAGTCAGCTGTAGCCCTGTCCATTCCTTTTGCACTTCCAGCCATACCTCGCCAAATATTTCCGCCACCAACGATAATTGCTACTTCTACATTTAGCTCGACTATGTCACGTATTTGTTCTGCGATGGATTGAATAACAGTCGGGTCAATACCAAAACCTTGTTCCCCTGCTAAAGCTTCTCCACTTAATTTTAACACAATACGATTGTATTTTGGTTTATCCATATTGTCCTCCAATACTCTCGTTTCCATATTCATGCTGTTTTATTGTAATAGGCTGTTACGTATCATCTTGCAAATATTTAGGTTGTTTGGAAAAAAGGGACACGATGTGCCCCTCCATTGTAAAATTATTTTTTCACTTGTGACATTACTTCTTCTGCGAAGTTGTCTTCTCGCTTCTCCATACCTTCCCCTACTTCAAAACGGAAGAATAACTTGATGCTTGCACCTTTAGATGCCACATATTTACCTACTTTATGGTCACTGTCTTTTACGAATGCTTGGTCATTTAAGCAAATATCTTCAAAGAACTTGCTAAGACGACCTTCCACCATTTTTTCAACAATGTTCGCTGGCTTGCCTTCGTTTAACGCTTGCTGCTTTAATACTTCACGCTCACGATCTACTTCTTCTTGAGAAACTTGGTCGCGGCTTACGTATTTAGGGTTAATGGCTGCAATGTGCATAGCAATGTCTTTTGCTAGCTCTTCGTCAGTTGTTCCATCTAAAAGAGTTAATACACCAATTCGTCCGCCCATGTGAAGGTACGCACCGAAAGCTTGATTATCAGATTTCTCAACTACTTCAAAACGACGAAGAGAGATCTTTTCACCAATTTTAGCGATTTGATTGTTGATATAGTTTTTGAAGAGTGTCAGCATCTCCAGCAAAATCTTGTCCTAGAGCTTCTTCCACATTAGCTGGGTTGTTGCTCAATAAATGGCCAGCAATTGTATCTACTAAGTTAATGAAGTTCTCGTTTTTCGCAACGAAATCTGTTTCAGCATTGATTTCTACGATAACCGCACGATTACCGTCCGTCTTTACTGAAGTTAAACCTTCTGCAGCAATACGGTCTGCTTTTTTAGCAGCACTTGCAATCCCTTTTTCACGTAAAAAATCAACTGCTTTTTCCATATCACCGTTTGTTTCTGTTAATGCTTTTTTACAGTCCATCATTCCTGCGCCAGTTTTTTCTCGTAATTCTTTTACCATACTTGCTGTAATTGCCATAGGAAATTCCTCCTTAGTAATATGTACCTTTGCTTGGTATAGTTTTAACCAGTTTTAAAAGAAACAAAACTTATTTTTAACTGACAATGGCTTCGCACGCCGCGCGCCAGTTATGAGAAGACCACTCATAACTGGCTTTCAAACAATGCGGCGGCTTCGCTCATCCCTTCGAAGAATTAAGGAAAGGGAGAAAACCTTTGCTTAATTCTTCTAAAAAGGGTGATAAAGGGTCCAGCCCTCTATCACCCTTTGAGACATCTTAAGCAGTTGTTTCTTCCCCTTGATTTGCTTCGATGATAGCATCAGCCATTTTTGCTGTTAAAAGACGTACAGCACGGATAGCATCATCGTTACCAGGGATTACATAGTCGATTTCATCAGGATCACAGTTAGTATCTACAATCCCTACGATTGGAATATTTAATTTACGAGCCTCAGCAACAGCAATACGCTCTTTACGAGGGTCGATAATAAATAATGCATCAGGAACTCTTTCCATATCTTTAATTCCGCCTAGGAATTTCTCAAGACGTTCTAATTCTTTCTTCAAAATTACAACTTCTTTTTTAGGAAGAACTTCGAAAGTTCCATCTTCTTGCATACGCTCGATAGCCTTTAAACGTCCAATACGCTTACGGATAGTATCGAAGTTAGTTAATGTACCACCTAACCAACGTTGTTGATGAAGTACATCCCACAACGCTCCGCTTCTTCTTTAACAGCTTCTTGCGCTTGTTTTTTTTGTTCCAACGAAAAGCATAGTACCGCCTTGTCCAGCAAGGTCACGTACGAAGTTGAACGCTTCGTCAACTTTCTTTACCGTCTTTTGTAAATCGATAATGTAAATACCGTTTCTTTCTGTGAAAATGTAGCGATCCATCTTAGGGTTCCAACGACGTGTTTGATGTCCGAAGTGTACCCCTGCTTCCAATAATTGTTTCATTGAAATCACTGCCATTTTACACACCTCCTCTTGGTTTTTTTAGCCTCCGCTTCCATCTTCTTTAAGTGAGACTGCAGAGCAGCACCTTCACTTAAATCAGGAAAGCGTGTGTGATTAACACCGAGAAATAATATACCATATTGTGATGCACATGACAAGTGGTAGAGTGTTATTTAATAATTTGCTCTAAAAAAACTCCGCTTGCGCGAAGTTTTTCTTTTTTTTAGCCATTCTTCAATTTATCAAGCTCGTTTAAGAACTTATTATTCAATACTTTAATGTATGTTCCCTTCATTCCTAGTGAACGGGACTCAATGACACCGGCACTTTCAAGCTTTCTTAAGGCATTTACGATTACAGATCGTGTAATACCTACACGGTCAGCAATTTTACTTGCAACAAGAAGACCTTCGTTACCTTCTAACTCTTCAAAAATGTGTTCAACTGCCTCTAACTCACTATAAGATAAAGAGCTGATTGCCATTTGAACAACTGCTTTGCTTCGGGCTTCTTGCTCAATTTCTTCTGTCTTTTCATGGAGGATTTCCATACCTACTACCGTTGCACCATATTCAGCAAGAAGCAAATCGTCATCGTCAAAAGACTGCTCTAGCCTTGCAAGAATAAGCGTTCCAAGGCGTTGACCACCTCCGGAAATAGGAACAATCGTCGTTAATCCACTTGCAAAAAGATCTTTATTTTCCACAGGGAACGCAGTAAATTCACTGTTAATATCCAAGTTAGAAGAAGTTTCTTCAATTTTGAATAACCCTTGAGTATAAACTTCCGGGAATTGACGCTCCTCTAACATTTGCTTCATTCTCGGATTTTCAATTTCCTGCTTGATGGAATAGCCTAAAAGCTTCCCTCTACGACTTACGATAAAAATATTCGCCTCGATAATATCTCGTAACGTATTTGCCATATCCTTAAAATTCACAGATTGACCTGCACTTTTTTGCAACAGATCATTAAGCCTTCTTGTTTTTGATAGTAAATCCATTATTTCTCCTCCTAAATTATAAAATATACTGACTCAAATCACGATTTTTTACTACGTCCTGTAGTTTTTCTACAACATAATCCTCGGTGATCACGATTTCCTCTAGGCTAATTTCAGATGCTTCAAAAGATAGATCTTCTAATAGTTTTTCTAAAATTGTATGAAGTCTTCGCGCACCAATATTTTCAGTTTCATCATTTACTTCAGCTGCAATCAAAGCTATTTTACGAATAGCATCGTCAGAAAATTTTAATTTTATTCCTTCTGTTTCCAAAAGTGCCTGATATTGTTTTACTAATGCATTATCAGGATCCACTAAAATTCGTACAAAATCTTCTACAGTCAAGCTCGAAAGTTCTACTCGATCGGAAAACGCCCTTGTAGTTCTGGTATCAAATCAGATGGTTTAGAGAAGTGGAATGCACCTGCTGCGATAAATAAAACGTGATCTGTCTTAACTGGTCCGTATTTAGTCATCACTGTCGATCCTTCCACAATCGGAAGAATATCCCGTTGAACTCCTTCTCTCGATACATCGACTGATTGCTGCTGGCCTTTACCGGCAACTTTATCAATTTCATCAATAAAGATTATACCCAGTTGTTCTGCTCTTGAAACAGCATCTTGGTTTACTTCATCCATATCAATGAGCCTTTGGGCTTCATCGTCGGTCAAAAGCTTTCTTGCTTCTTTTACAGTTACTTTCCTTTTTTTCTTTCGCCTTGGCATCATGCCACCAAGCATTTCTTGCATATTCATGCCCATTTGCTCCATTCCTGAGCCTTGGAACATGTCTAGTAGGTTTGAAGACTGCTGTTCGTCCACTTCTACCGTTACGACATGATCTTCTAACTTTCCTTCTGCAAGTTGCTTCGCTACATACTTTCGCCGGTCACGGTACGTTTCTTCTTCCCGTTGATCGTCATTGCCTTGCTCTTCACTAGAATCGTTTCCAGGGAAAAGCATTTCAAAAGGGTTGCGAATGTTTTGCTCCTTCTTTTTAGATGGTACAAGTAAATGAACCAAACGTTGATTGGCATTTTCTTCTGCTTGTTGCTTCACTTTTATCATTTTTTCTTCTTTCACTAACCGAATGGAAGTTTCCACAAGATCCCTAACCATGGATTCTACATCTCTTCCAACATAACCTACCTCTGTAAACTTCGTTGCTTCTACCTCCACAAACGGGGCTCCCACAAGCTTTGCCAACCTTCTGGCAATTTCTGTTTTTCCCACTCCAGTAGGACCGATCATTAAGATATTTTTAGGCGTTATCTCCTCACGCAACGATTCTTCCAGTCTTCCTCTTCTATACCGGTTACGTAATGCGACAGCGACAGATTTTTTTGCCTTTTCCTGTCCAACAATAAATTGGTTAAGCCGTTCTACAATTTGACGGGGAGTCAATGTTTCACTCACTTACATTCCTCCTTCAAAACTCAGTAATGGTTCGTTAGAGTTCTTCTACAACAATTTCGCTATTGGTATATACGCATATATCTGAAGCCGTTTTCAGGGCAGCATATGCCATTTCCTTTGCTGTTAAATGTTGAGCGTGCTCCTTCAGTGCTCTACCGGCAGCTAATGCATAATGGCCACCTGAGCCAATAGCCAGAATACCATCATCTGGTTCAATAACTTCACCTGTACCGGCAATGAGGTACAGATTAGATTTATCCATTACAATCAACATTGCTTCAAGCTTTCGTAGAACTCTGTCACTCCGCCAGTCTTTTGCTAGTTCCACTGCTGCTCGTTGTAAATTTCCACTGAACTCTTCTAGCTTCTGTTCAAATTTTTCAAATAACGTAAATGCATCAGCGACAGAGCCAGCAAAGCCAGCAACTACAGTTCCACGATATATTTTACGAACCTTTTTAGCTGTATGTTTCATCACGACTGCATTTCCAAACGTCACTTGACCATCACCAGCAATTGCACCTTTGCCTTGGTGCTTTACTGCGAAGATTGTTGTTCCTCGAATTTGTTCCATAGAGCACTTGTCACCACCTGAATTTGTCCAAATTTGTTTTGCTATAGGCATAAAAGAATCTAGCCTCTAAAGATGCTAAAAAGGAACTGCAGGTACAATACAATTTACTAAATAAATAGTGGCCGCTGTGTTTTATGTACGGCTTTTCCACAAATATAGTTATGTACATAAATTCACAAAAAACAAAACCGAAGTATAGTCTGTTGTTATCCATTCTTTTTTCCATTTATACCTATACAATCTAAAAATACGTAGAGCTACTAAATCTTAACATAATTTAGTAGCTCTTTCAATAATGTTTACAATTTTTTCACAAAATTCTGAATTGTCGTCAATGCACGCTCAGCGTGTTTTTCATTCCGTTCTTGCTTTTTCTTAATTTTCTCCGGGAATGGAGGTAATAAACCAAAGTTTGCATTCATAGGCTGAAAGTTATCGGGGTTGGCTGTTGTAATATACTGGGCCATGGATCCGATGACGGTCTCCTCAGGAAAAGCGATTGGCTCTTCTCCATTTACTAGCCTGGCTGCGTTTATTCCGGCTACCAAGCCGGCTGCGGCAGACTCTACATAGCCTTCAACTCCGGTCATTTGACCTGCGAAAAACAAATCGTTCCTGTTTTTATATTGGTAAGTTGAAGCTAACAGATTAGGTGAATTGATAAACGTATTTCGATGCATAACACCATATCGGACGATTTCAGCATTCTCTAATCCTGGTATTAGTTGCAATACTTCCTTCTGTGGACCCCATTTCATATGTGTCTGAAATCCGACAATATTGTATAGAGTACCTGAACTGTTATCTTGCCGTAGTTGAACAACTGCATAAGGGCGCTTTCCTGTTTTAGGGTCTTCTAAGCCTACTGGCTTCATCGGACCGAACAAAAGGGTTTTTCTTCCACGCTTTGCCATTACTTCAACTGGCATACACCCCTCAAAAAACATCTCTTTCTCAAACTCTTTTACAGGAACTGTCTCCGCTTCCACAAGGGCATCGTAAAAGCGATTAAATTCTTCTTCTGTCATGGGACAATTTAAGTAGGCTGCTTCCCCTTTATCATAGCGGGATTTCAAATATACTTTTTCCCGATCAATGGTATCGGCTTCAATGATTGGTGCAGCGGCATCATAAAAGTACAAATATTCTTCACCAGTCAGGGCCTTTAGCTCCTTAGACAGACTTTCAGATGTGAGGGGGCCCGTACTAATAATTGTCGGTCCTTCTGGTATTTCTGTCACTTCGTCTTCAATTACTGTGACTAATTCATGATTTTTAACCCGCTCCGTTACTAAAGCAGCAAATTCGTGACGATCCACCGCCAAAGCACCGCCAGCAGGAACAGAACAGTCATCTGCCGAACGAATAATCACAGAATCAAGATATCGCATTTCTTCCTTTAATACACCAACTGCATTCGTCAACGTATTAGCGCGTAACGAGTTGCTACACACTAACTCAGCAAATTTATCTGTATGGTGAGCGGGAGTTTGTTTTTTCGGTCGCATTTCATATAGCTTAACTGGGACCCCTCGTTTAGCCAGCTGCCAAGCTGCTTCACTACCTGCAAGTCCGGCACCGATCACATTTACATGTTGTTTCAACGGAATCCTCCTATTCTAGCACTAACTTATGAAAAATAATATCCGTCGGTAAATATACATTAATCCAATCGGAAATGCAACTTTTAGTTACTTTCCTCTTTGTAGTCACATTTAGAGCATTGAACATTGACTCCCTTTTTCGTCTTCTTCTCCACAAGCATGTGATTACACTTTGGACAAGTTCTGGCGATTGGTTTATCCCATGATAAAAACTCACATTCTGGAAAGCGGTCACAACCGTAAAAAATTCGTCGTTTTTTACTTTTTCTTTCCACAATATTACCTTTTTTACATTCTGGACAAGTGACACCAATGTCTTTAATAATTGCCTTTGTGTTACGACACTCAGGGAAATTTGAGCAAGCCATAAACTTTCCGTAACGACCCATTTTATAAACCATCTCATGACCGCACTTCTCACAGTCTTCCCCTGCTGGTTCATCCTTTATTTCTACTTCCTTCATTTCTTCTTCTGCTTTTTTGAGACGTTTCTCAAACCCCTGATAAAATTGATCGATGACCTTTACCCATTGTTCATCCCCTTCTTCAATGGCGTCAAGGTCCCCTTCCATTTTTGCAGTAAAATCTACATTTAAAATTTCCGGGAAAAATTCTTCAATGAGTTCAAGAACAATCTGTCCCAATTCTGTAGGAACAAATCGCTTATCCTCTAAGGCTACATACCCACGCCTCTGAATCGTATCTAAAGTAGGTGCATAGGTTGACGGTCGGCCAATCCCTAACTCTTCCATCGTTTTTACAAGTCTAGCCTCCGTATAACGTGGAGGTGGCTGAGTAAAATGCTGGTTAGGATCAATATTGGCGGCTTTTGTTGACTCCCCTTCATTTAATTCAGGAAGGAGCTTATCTTCCTCTTTTTTACCGTCATCATTTCCCTCGATATACACTTTCATAAAACCTTGAAATTTAAGCTTAGAGCCTGTTGCTCGGAAGATAACACCATTGTTTTCTAAATCAACAGACATTGTATCTAAAATAGCTGGAGCCATTTGGCTAGCTACCATTCGCTCCCATATCAACTTATACAAGCGAAGTTGATCGCGGCTTAAAAAGCTTTTTAATGATTTAGGATCTAGTTGAACAGAAGTAGGGCGTATCGCCTCGTGGGCATCTTGAGTATTGGATTTTTGCTTGGATTTCCCTTCTGTCTGATTTAAGTATTCCTTTCCATAATTCTTTGTAATATATTCTGCAGCCTCATTTTTGGCAGTATCAGAAAGTCTCGTAGAATCTGTACGCATGTACGTGATTAAACCTACTGTCCCTTCTTTTCCCAAGTCAATTCCTTCATACAACTGTTGAGCCAGCATCATCGTTTTCTTGGCACGGAAATTTAGTTTTCTGGCCGCTTCTTGCTGTAATGAAGAAGTAGTGAATGGTGCGACTGGATTACGTTTTCTTTCCCGTTTCTTTACATCGGTGATTTGAAAACTGTTTCCAGACAATTTCTTTAGCACTTCATTTACTTCCGTTTCAGAAGAGAGTTCCTGTTTCTCTCCATCAACAGAGAAAAATTTGGCTTCAAATGTTTCTCCATCCTTTTCAAAATCACCTGTAATAGACCAATACTCTACAGGTTCAAATGCATTTATTTCTCTCTCCCTGTCAATGATCATTTTAACAGCAACGGATTGGACTCGTCCTGCGCTCAATCCTTTTTTCACTTTCTTCCATAATAAAGGACTAATATTATATCCCACTAGTCGATCAAGTACGCGGCGGGCTTGTTGCGCATCAACTAAATTCATATCAATGGTACGTGGATGTTTAAAGGAATCTTTAATAGCCTGTTTCGTAATTTCATTAAAGACAACTCTACATTCTGATTTTTCATCAATATTTAAGCTGTGAGCTAAATGCCAAGCGATAGCCTCCCCTTCCCTATCAGGGTCAGCTGCGAGATAAACTTTTTTTGCTTTTTTGGCAGCAGTTTTTAAATCTTTTAGAATCGGACCTTTTCCACGAATCGTAATATATTTAGGCGTATAGCTGTCTTCCACATCCACTCCCATTTGACTCTTTGGCAAATCAATGACATGCCCCATGGATGCTTTTACAGCATATTTTTTTTCCTAAGTATTTTCCAATCGTTTTCGCTTTAGCGGGCGACTCCACGATCACTAAGTAATCGGACATACCCAAGTTCCTCCCCTTCAGAGGTTTTCTTCATTAAAAGACAATGTATCAATACGTACCTCTATGAGTAATTTAAAATCTTCCCTATTATTAAACACACCTTTGCCGTTTGTCAAACGTGAACTGAGAAATTATAGCAATAAATTGTGCTTAAATTGCATTTATGCCAGTATTTTCAAAGGATAAAAATATTTTTCGAATTTTTAGAAACGATGTGTTTTTACTATACTCCTTCTATTAGTTACTTTACAATCTTAAAATAAATATTCCTCTAAAATGTCATTTGCCGATAAGACTAATTTTGCTCCTTGCTGTATTAATTGGTTAGTACCCTTCGATTCTTCATCAGAGATTCGCCCAGGCATAGCAAGGACATTCCTTCCTTGCTGCAAAGCCAGGTCACATGTTATTAAAGATCCGCTTTGTTCTTTTGCCTCCACAACGAAGGTAGCTTGAGTAAGACCACTAATAATTCTGTTTCGTTGTGGGAAAAACCATTTTTGTGGTCGTACATAAGGTGGATATTCCGTAACTAGGAGTTGCCCCTCTTTCATTTGTTTTAGAACTCCTTCGTTACTTTTAGGGTATACCCAATCTAAACCATAGCCTAAGACAGCGATGGTTTTCCCTATATATTTCATTGCAATTTCATGGGCCATCTTATCAATCCCTAATGCAGCACCACTAACTATTACAAAGCCTTGTAAAACTAATGGAGCTAAGATGACATTAAGTTCATGGAGGGCAAGATTACTTGGATGTCTTGTGCCTACAACACTTAAAGTTGGTTTATGATTCAACAGTTCACCGTTCCCTTTACAATAGAGAACCCAAGGGGGATCATAAATAGATTTTAACAATTCGGGATAAGCATCGTGGAAAACTGTAATACATTGAATTCCCTTTTGTTTATACATTTGGTTAAGGTTTTCTATTTTAACAGATTGGAATAATTGGGAGAGTTGTGCTGATTTCTTTGGAGGAATTTTTACCTTTGTTTGTAAGTCATATTCGCTGAGGTATTCATAAGTTTCAAAGTTTGGATCATACTCATAAAACTTTTTTACTGTCTGAAAGTCTCCTTGACAGCAATAATGGAGCTTCAACAAACGATTTATTTTCTTGTTCATTTGGGGTCTTCCCTTCTGATTTGAAGTAACAAGAGGCAGGCACATAGATGAGGTTTGGAAATAAGCCCTCGAAACCATGTTTCGAGGGCTATTGTTAAATTATTTATGGGTTACACATTTCTCGTAGATATTTTGTTCTTTTAATACGGAAATCAACGTTTCCCCCATTACTGCAGGCGTTTCAGCAACTTTTACACCACAGCTTTGGAGGGTTTTAATTTTTTTCTGCCGCTGTTCCTTTACCACCAGAAATAATTGCTCCAGCATGGCCCATGCGCTTCCCTGGAGGGGCAGTTTGACCACCGATGAAGCCTACTACTGGTTTCTTCATATTAGCTTTAATCCATTCAGCAGCCTCTTCCTCTGCTGTACCACCAATTTCACCAATCATAATAACGGCATACGTATCTTCATCTTCGTTGAAAAGTTTTAAGACGTCGATAAAGTTTGTACCGTTTACAGGGTCTCCACCAATACCTACTGCTGTAGATTGACCAATCCCCTCAGTTGATAATTGATGAACGGCTTCATATGTTAGTGTTCCAGAACGTGAAACTACACCAACATGACCTTTTTTATGAATGTAACCTGGCATTATACCAATTTTACATTCTTCAGGAGTAATGACACCTGGACAGTTTGGTCCAATTAAACGAGTTTTCTTTCCTTCTAAATAACGCTTTACTTTAATCATATCCGTTACAGGAATACCTTCTGTAATTGTAATTACCAAATCTATTCCAGCATCTGCTGCTTCTATGATAGCGTCTGCTGCAAACGGAGGTGGAACATAAACAACAGATGCATTCGCACCAGTTTTTGCCACAGCGTCTGAAACAGTATCAAATACAGGGATTCCTTCTACTTCTGTTCCACCTTTTCCAGGTGTCACACCACCAACAATATTTGTTCCGTATTCCACAGCTTGTTTCGTATGGAAGAGACCAGTTGCCCCTGTAATACCTTGAACAATGACCTTCGTATCTTTATTGATCAAAACACTCATTTTTTTCCCGCCTTTCCTACACTTTAAGTGGAGTCTAATAGTAAAAACTTGGCCTTATGCTTTCACTAAAGAAACGATTTTTTCTGCACCGTCAGCCATTGAGTCTGCAGCAGTAATGTCTAATCCTGATTCTTGTAAGATCTTTTTACCAAGATCAACGTTTGTTCCTTCTAAACGAACAACAAGTGGAATTTCTAATCCAACTTCCTTCGTCGCTGCAACAACACCTTCAGCAATAACGTCACATTTCATGATTCCACCGAAGATATTTACGTAAATACCTTTTACATTTTCATCGGAAAGAATGATTTTGAAAGCTTCCGTAACCTTTTCTTTAGTAGCTCCGCCTCCAACATCTAGGAAGTTAGCAGGGTCACCATTATAATGCTTAATAATATCCATTGTTGCCATCGCTAAACCAGCACCATTAACCATACATCCGATGTTACCATCTAGTGAAATATAGCTAAGGTCAAATTTAGATGCCTCAATTTCCTTTGGATCTTCTTCATCTAAATCACGGTATTCTAAAATATCTTTTTGACGATATAAAGCATTAGAGTCAAAGTTTAATTTTGCGTCCAGTGCCATTACTTTGCCGTCGCCAGTTGTTACTAATGGGTTAATTTCCGCAATAGAGCAGTCCTTATCAGCGAATACTTGATACAGACCCATCATGAATTTTACCGCTTCTCTAACAAGTTCTTTCGGAATGTTGATGTTAAAAGCAAGTCTTCTTGCTTGGTACGGCATTAAGCCAACGATTGGATCGACTACTTCCTTAAAGATTTTTTCAGGAGTTTTCTCAGCAACCTCTTCGATTTCTGTACCCCCTTCTTCAGAGCCCATCATAACGATGCGATCCGTAGCACGGTCCACTACTAGGCCGATATAGTATTCACTTTTAATGTCACAGCCTTCTTCAATCAACAGTCGTTTAACTTCCTTACCTTCTGGACCTGTCTGGTGGGTCACTAACGTTTTACCAAGAATTTCCTTAGCATATGTACGTACCTCATCCAAGTTTTTTGCTACTTTTACCCCGCCAGCTTTTCCGCGCCCACCTGCGTGGATTTGCGCTTTGACAACGGTTACAGCAGTCCCTAAAGATTTGGCTGCTTCTACTGCTTCGTCAACAGAATAAGCAACTTTCCCATTAGGAACAGCAACTCCGTAGCTTCTTAGAATCTCTTTACCTTGATACTCATGGATATTCATAGCCATCCTCCTAACTGAGTAATTTATTGTGGAAATCACAAAATTACGGGATTTCTCCCATGTAGAGAGACATACTCCATTAATTAACTTGTGTTTTAACGTAAAACATATGTCTTCTCTTTACTATTACATGTATACGGAGAAACCATTCTTTCACACAAAATTTATTTTACTATACTTTTCGACAATTTTGTGAATAAATGCTCAAAAAAAATTAAAAAAATTTATTGGTAATCCCATTGGATATGGACACAAATTGTGGTATAGCAATCCAGGTTGATGACTTTCACAAAAATGCCAAGGCCACCATGAGACTTCTCATAGTGGCAAAGTTCTTTTAAAAAATGGGTTCTGTAAAAACCTGATCTCGTTACCTATACTAATTAGGTTCTTGGTTTGGATTCTCCTCTTCATTCCATGGTTTTTCTCCCACATTATGGGTTGGGTGCATAAATCTTTCATCATACACATTTCTATTTTTCGTCCTTGTCTGCAAGACAATTTTTGAAAGCTCTTCTTCCGCCAACGGGGCTTCTTCCTCTTCTACCCAATGGTCTCCACTCATAATGGCTGGATCAATCGTATCATCCCAATGGTCAAGTGGTGTCTCAGGATTTGGGTCGAATTCTCTTCTTTTTTTCATCTTTTCACTTCGGCCCCTTACGCTTCGTATGAATTGCTTTTCCTGTTGCAGCGCTTATGTTTGCTTTATGTTCTGCTTGTGTCGTGGAAAAAAAGATACCAAACTCCTGAGCGATTTCTTCACTGTAGGAATGCATGAATTTATCTGTTCCTTCTACATCTAAAGGATTTCTCTTCACCACAGCTATCATCTCCTTTTACTGTTAACATAACCGTTGGAAATGAAATAAACCGTAGGAAATTCTTCCTGAAACGAAACAACCTTGACGAAGCCGAGAATTTTCATATCTAAAAAAGTGCCATCGTATCTTGTACTGGTGCAAATGAATTGCGATGCTCCTTCGTTACACCATACTTCTTCAAGGCCTCCAAGTGTTCCCTCGTACCATACCCCATATGCCGCTCGAATCCGTAATTCGGGTAAACCCTTCCTAACTCCTCCATATAATGATCCCGTGTTACTTTCGCAATCACGGAACCTGCAGCGATGCTAATACTTTTAGAGTCTCCTTTAATTAAAGATGTTTGTGGAATAGAAATGGGAAGTTTCATGGCATCCAAGAGCAAATAATCAGGTACGTGAGTTAACTTACGTATAGCCCGGTTCATTGCTACCTTTGTCGCTTCATAGATGTTTAACTGATCAATTTCTTCTGCAGTTGCCATACCAACTCCAAAGGAAACGGCCTCTTCTTTTATTCTATGAAAAAATTCTTCCCGCTTTTCTTTCGTAAGTTTTTTGGAGTCTGTCAATCCCGGCAAATAAAAATCCGGTGATAGAATTGCACATGCAGCCACAACAGGGCCAGCTAGTGGTCCACGCCCCACTTCATCTACTCCACCAATGTATACATAGCCTTCCTTCCACAAATGCTCTTCATGCTCCCTCATGGTGTAAAATTGCTCTTTAATTTCTTCCTGTTTTTGATATCTTTTTTCCCAAGCTTCGTAAAGCTTTATGACCCCTTTTCTATCGTCTTCTTTTACTACCTGCAAAAAAGGGTCATGCAAATTTTCAATTGTAGCTAATTTTTCTTTAATTTGCTGAACGGTATATGTACTCATATAAATTCTCCCCTGCATGACTATTTTATTAATGTGTTTTTTATGTAGGTCGGTCAGAAAAAAAACACGCACAACAGTATGCGTGTTATATTTTCCCTATGCTGGCGGTTCCTCCAACGAAATTTTCCCTAGCATGCCTGATCGAAATTCACGAAATAAAATTTCAGCGACACGATCATAGTCAACAAGACCACCACCCATTAAGCAACCGCGCTTTCTGCCAATTTCATCATAAAGCTCAGTAATATCTTCAGGGATATTGGTTAGTCCGTAGCGATCCATTAATTTATTAGGATAATGTGCTTTGAGAAATTTCAATAAAAAAACCGTCGTCTCCTGAAAATCAAAAATTTCTTCTTTAATTGCACCTGTTAAAGCAAGACGATACCCTACTGCTTCGTCATCAAATTTAGGCCATAGTATTCCTGGTGTATCTAACAATTCCATTTTTTGACCAACTTTGATCCATTGTTGAGCCTTCGTAATTCCAGGCTTGTCTCCTATTTTTGCAATCCTTTTATTTGCAAGGCGATTGATAATCGTAGACTTCCCTACATTTGGGATTCCCAAAATTAAAGCACGTATAGCACGAGGGTTCATCCCTTTCCGCTTCATTTTTTCAATGATGGGCTCAGCTAGCTGCAAAACAAGTTCTGGAACCTTCTTCACCCCAGTGCCCTTTTGTGCATTAATCTCCAGGACAGAAAACCCTTTATTTTGAAAGTAGGTCATCCATTGGGCTGTGTGCTTCGGATCAGCTAAATCAGCCTTGTTTAACAACATCAACCTAGGTTTATTTTTCGCTAAATCATCAATAACAGGATTTCGGGAAGACAAAGGTATTCTCGCATCCACCAGTTCTATTACTACATCAATTATTTTTAACTTTTCCTGGGCTTCACGCTTTGCCTTTGCCATATGCCCCGGAAACCACTGAATAGACATATTTTTCATTTACCCCCTGTTAATTTACAATACGTATCTCCGTAAATGGCCAAAAAACAATGTTGGCCTTCCCCACTACTTCATCATAAGGAATTACTCCAATATGCCTAGAGTCCTTGCTATGTTGACGGTTATCTCCTAAAACAAACACGTGTCCATCAGGAACCACATCATATCCCGTTACTTCTCGCAAGTGAAAATCTCCTGTATAAGGAAGCCGGGATGCCCCTTGTTTATATTTCTCTAAATAAGGTTCTTCCACAGGTTCACCATTGATATATAGTTGGTCGTCCTCATAATATAGTGTGTCACCAGGTAGTCCAATTACACGCTTTATATAATCCTTATTTTGTGGTGCATGAAAGACAATAATATCAAAACGGTCTGGTTTGCCGATTGAATAACCAATTTTATTTACAATCATCCTGTCGTTATGCTCTAATGTGGGCATCATCGACTGGCCATCCACTACAATTGGTGCAAAAAAGAAATAACGGATGACGATTGCTAAAATAAGGGCAACACTTACTGCCTTTATCCACTCCCAAGATTCTGATTTAGCCATGTTTGCCTCCATCCTCTATCAAAAAAAATCGTTTTAAATACCTTTATTATTTGCATAAAAAGTATGTATTTTACGGGAATATGTTAACATTTTAACACATTTTTAGAGGGATTACCCTACTTGATTCTGAAATTATACCTTGAGAATAGCAATGATAACAATCTACTACCTTTCTACGGAGGTTGTGTAGCTTCTTCGTGAAAAAACAAGCTACATTATGTAAACCTATAACCAACCTCTACCCACAGGTAAAGACAAGCTATTCCTATTTGTATGCATGAAAAAAGGAGCTCAACCTGTAAGCTCCTTTTTAAACCATTTATTCCGCTATTAGCGACGTGCTTTTTCTTTAATACGAGCCGCTTTACCGCGTAGTTCACGTAAGTAATAAAGCTTCGCACGACGAACCTTACCTCGGCGAGTAACTTCGATCTTATCGATACGTGGGGAGTGTACAGGGAATGTACGCTCTACACCTACACCGTAAGAAATCTTACGAACAGTAAATGTCTCACTGATTCCAGATCCTTTAAGTCGGATAACAACACCTTCAAAAACCTGAATACGCTCACGAGTGCCCTCAACTACTTTTACGTGTACACGAAGTGTATCTCCAGGACGGAATGCTGGTAAGTCAGTTTTCAATTGATCTTTCGTAATTTCACGAATAATATTTTCCATTCTGTTCGCCTCCTTCCCTCCAGACGCTCTTGTCTTGCCTATACGACAGCGGAACATCTTGATGAGTGGCTAAAAGCCACAAAAGTTATAATACCATAGCTTATACGGAAACTCAACTATTATCTTGAATTTCCTTTAATTGTTTAATAAATTGTTTATCTTCCACTGTTAAGTCCATATTATTAAGTAACTCTGGCCTTCTTTCGAAGGTCCGTTTGATGGATTGTTCCCTTCTCCACTTTGCAATATTTTCATGATGACCGGATAACAGCACATCTGGAACTTTGTGACCGAGAAATTCAGCAGGCCGAGTATAATGGGGATATTCTAATAAACCTGTACTGTGGGAGTCTGTAACGGCTGAAGTTTCATTTCCCAATGCTCCTGGAAGGAGGCGAGTAACGCTGTCTGCAATTACCATGGCACCAATTTCTCCTCCAGTTAGTACGTAATCACCTATGGATATTTCATCTGTCACAAGGTGCTCCCTAACCCTTTCGTCATAACCTTCATAGTGACCGCAAATTACAATGAGGTGCTCCTCTTTAGCAAGCTCTTCCGCTTTTCGCTGTGTATAAGGCTCACCCTGAGGACACATAAGGATAACCCTAGGAGAACCCTCTCCAGTACCTTGCTTGGCGGCCTCAACAGCATCAAAAAGGGGTTGCGGAGTCAACACCATACCACCGCCTCCCCCATAAGGATAATCATCCACTCGATTATGCTTGTCCTTTGTATACTCCCGAAAGTTAATGACATTATATTCTATTATTCCCTTGTCTTGGGCGTTTTTTAAAATAGATTGTTGAAACACACCGGTGAACATATCTGGAAATAAGGATAAAATTGAAATCTTCATTAGTCTAGCAATCCTTCCATTGGCTGAATAATGACTTTCTTATCAGCAATACTCACTTCCTTCACAACCTCTTTAATATACGGAATTAAAATATCTTTACCTGGTCCATTGCGTTGGATCACCCAGACATCGTTTGCTCCTGGTGACAAAATTTCCTTAATTTTACCCAATTCTTCACCAGCAACTGTAAACACTTGTGCTCCAATAATTTCGTGGTAATAAAACTCTCCTTCTTCCAATTCATCCCCTAATGCCGTTTGATGAATTTGTAGCAATGAGCCTTTAAATTGCTCCACTTCATTCACATTTTCATAACCTTCAAAGGTAAGGAGATCAAATTGTTTATGCTGTCTCCACGACGCTACAGTAACGGGAAGATGCTCCCCACTAGCAGTTTGTATATAGAGAGTATTCCCAGTAGCATATCTTCTTTCAGGAAAGTCTGTCCTTGAGATCACCCGGACTTCCCCTCTTATACCGTGGGTATTAACAATTTTACCCACATTTAGCCAATCAGTCATCGGCTATGCCCCCTTGACGGATTTCGTGTACGATACCGTCTTTTATGACGATCTCCGTACCTTTCATTATTTCTTCCCAATTATCTCCTTCGGCAATCTTCTCAATCATTTGAATTGTACCTTCTCTTAGTTCAGAACCTAACTCCAGGTCATCTAGTTGACCGAGTTTGAACTCCAACTGGCGAAGTTTGTCTTTCCTTTTTAATATTTCTCTACCGAAACTTTCTTTCAAAGAAGTTTGGTACTTAAGGTTATTCTTATTTTCTTTTATTTTTTTATGTAAAACAAACTCAAGTTGTTGGATTTCCCTGTTTAATTGATATTGTCTGCTTAAGAATTGTTCTTTTAGTTTTGTCTTACTTTTTTCTGTTAAAATTTGTTTCACCGTTACTTTCTTAATGAATTCCATTGCCGTCACCTCCGTTTAATATGGTCCCTAAACCTTATAACCATTCAGCCTACAATGAAAGCATTAAATGAACGGCTTTTCAAGAAGTAAATGATAATAATGGAGACATAAAAATCGTTTGATCATACGGAAAAAGGGAGAGGACACACCCCACCCTTTAGCCGATTTCTAAATTAATACGCTTGTTTTGATTCGTACCTGCAGCATTCACAACAGAACGAATCGCCTTTGCAATGCGGCCTTGTTTACCAATGACCTTCCCCATATCATCCGCGTGAACTTCGAGCTTTAGCGTGAGTGATCTGCCATTTTCAACCTCAGTTACACGGACTTCGTCAGGATGGTCCACAAGGGCCTTTGCAATTGATTCTACTAGTTCTTTCATGTCACTCACCTTTTAGGATTATTTCCACACGAAGAATTATTTTGCGTTCTTCGCATTGTGAAGTTTTTCCATTAAGCCTGCTTTCGAGAACAAGTTGCGTACTGTGTCAGAAGGCTTAGCACCATCTAACATCCATTTTAACGCTTTATCTTCATCTACGTTAAACTCCACAGGGTTTTTAAGAGGGTTGTAAACTCCAAGCTCCTCGATAAAACGACCATCACGTGGAGAACGAGAATTAGCTACTACTACTCGGTAGAAAGGTGCTTTCTTAGCTCCCATTCTTTTTAAGCGAATTTTAACTGCCATGTGTTTCACCTCCAAATATCTATCACACAATTAGATATATTATCATAAAGTTTCCTCGGGGGCAACCCCTAGTAAAGTAAAAAAACTTTACAGCTTAATTTAGTCTTCAAAACTACCTTGGCAATGGCTTCGCTCGTCGCTCGCTGACAGGAGAAACCCACTCCTGTCAGCTCTAGAATCGTGTCGACGGCTTCGCTCATTGCATCGTCATTTCAAAAAAGATCAAAAACCGATCTTTTTGAAATGACTCTTACATAATGGTAGTTTGAAGCCGCCTTTTTTCTTTCCTTTTCCTTTTGTCATTCCAGCCATTTGCTTCATCATTTTCTTCATTTCTCCGAATTGCTTAATAAGACGGTTAACTTCCTGTACGGAAGTACCGCTTCCCTTTGCAATTCGACGCCGCCGACTGGCATTTAACAAGGATGGATCCTCTTTTTCTGCTTTTGTCATAGATTGGACAATGGCTTCAATATGACCGAGTTGTTTATCGTCTACTTGCACATTTTTTAGACCCTTCATTTTACCTGCACCTGGCATCATACTTAAGAGTTCATCTAATGGGCCCATGCTTTTTACCTGATTTAACTGCTCCAGGAAATCATCGAAGGTTATGTCAGCTGTGCGCATCTTTCGTTCCAGCTCTTTTGCCTTCTCCTCATCCACATTGGCTTGCGCCTTTTCAATAAGGGTAAGGACATCTCCCATCCCAAGTATTCGAGAGGCCATCCGTTCAGGGTGAAACGGCTCTAGTGCGTCCGTTTTTTCTCCCATCCCGGCAAATTTAATTGGAGTATCAGTGACTGCCCTAATGGAAAGGGCGGCACCACCACGGGTATCACCATCTAATTTCGTAAGAACAACCCCAGTTATCCCGAGTTTTTCGTTAAAGCTTTGAGCTACATTAACAGCATCTTGACCAGTCATGGCATCAACGACAAGGAGGATTTCATCAGGATTAGCAAGTTCTTTTATTTCCTCTAACTCTCCCATTAATTCCTCGTCCACATGTAACCGACCTGCTGTATCAATGAGAACATAATCATGATGGTCCTCTTTTGCCTTTGCTAGGGCATTTTTGGCAATTTCCACTGGGCTAACTTTGTCACCCATGGAAAAGACAGGCATATCCAATTGTTTACCTAACGTTTCCAGCTGTTTTATGGCTGCTGGCCGATAAATATCTGCCGCAACCATGAGTGGTTTACGATTGTGTTTTTTCCTTAAATGATTGGCTAATTTGCCAGTAGTCGTCGTTTTACCAGCCCCTTGAAGACCAACCATCATAACGACAGTAGGGGGCTTTGATGATACAGCTATTTTACTTTGCTCTCCACCCATGAGGGCAGTTAATTCTTCATTAACTACTTTGATTACCTGTTGACCTGGTGTTAAACTTTGCAACACTTCCTGGCCAACCGCTCTTTCTTTCACTTTTGAAATAAATTCTTTTACTACTTTGAAGTTAACATCAGCCTCCAATAAGGCAAGACGTACTTCACGCATCATTTCTTTTACGTCTGCTTCAGAAACCTTCCCTTTTCCACGGATCCTGTTCAAAGTTCCCTGCAGTCGTTCTGCTAACCCTTCAAATGCCATTCTATTGCCCCCTATTCCAGTTTCTCGAGAGTTTCAATGATCTCGATCGCATCGGGACTCCCCTTTACCGTTACATCTTCTTTTAATTTATTTAAAAGCTGCTTACGCTCTTTGTACCTTGAAAAGAGCATCAATTTACTTTCATACTCCTCTAAAAGAGCCTCCGTACGTTTAATATTATCATAGACTGCTTGGCGACTCACCTGGAAGTGGTCTGCAATTTCCCCTAACGACCAATCATCTAAGTAATACATGGTCATATATTGATTCTGTTTTTCTGTTAAGAGCGTTTGATAAAAATCGTATAAATAGTTCATGCGGATTGTCTTTTCTATCAAGAATCCCACCGCCTTGTTAAGGTAATTTACTTTACAACCAATATTACAAGAGTCATAAAATAGTGTCAAGGAGAGAGCAAATAAATGGGCTTATCACCCTATTTGCTCTCAAAGCAATTCTTTATTCAGTCTTCTCTTCTACCTGTTCTAACACATCAGCAAACAATCCATGTACGTACTGGTCTGCCTGAAACTCCTGTAAATCATCCATACGTTCTCCTAAGCCAACAAACTTAACGGGAATATCTAATTCGTGACGGATGGCAAGGACAATCCCTCCCTTTGCTGTCCCGTCTAGCTTTGTTAACACAATTCCAGAAACGTCTGTTGCTTCCCCAAAGGTTTTTGCCTGACTCATGGCATTTTGCCCTGTGGTGGCATCTAACACAAGCAATACCTCATGGGGTGCATCTGGAATTTCACGAGTGATTACTTTCTTTACCTTTGCCAACTCATTCATTAAATTTACTTTATTTTGCAGCCTGCCTGCCGTATCACATAGCAAAATATCTGCTTTCCGTGATTTTGCCGCTTGAATGGCGTCAAACATAACTGCTGCTGGATCAGATCCTGCCTGTTGTTTAATCACATCAACACCGACACGCTCGCCCCAAACCTCTAATTGCTCAATGGCCCCAGCTCGAAAGGTATCTCCTGCTGCCAGAAGGACATTCTTTCCCTCTTCTTTAAATTTATGTGCCAGTTTACCAATGGTTGTTGTTTTACCAACACCATTTACACCCACAAACAAAATAACAGTCAGGTCATTTTCCTTTATATTCAGCTTTGTTTCTTCTTCTGATTTTTGCAGAAGCCCTGCTAACTTTTCAGAAATAACTGGTTGGATATCAACCGCTTCGCTGATATTACGAGTCCGTGCTTCATCTTTTAATTCATCAATTAAATCCATTACTGTATGGACCCCTACATCAGCAGAGATAAGGATATCTTCCAGTTCCTCAAAAAACTCCTCATCTACTTTTCTGTAATTTTTTACGAGGTCGTTCATTTTTCCAACGAATGAATCTCGAGTTTTCGTTAGACCTTCTTTAAACTTTTCCGTTACACTTTCTGTTTGTCCTGTAATTTTATCTTTTAATTTCTTGAAAAAACTCATCAACTACTCCTCCATTGCATGTTAATAGACACTTATTAACTCCCTACTAACGCTTCACTTTCTTCGAGCCTTACGGACATTAGCTTCGAAACGCCTGACTCCTGCATCGTAACGCCATACAGAACATCCGCTTCTTCCATGGTTCCCTTTCGATGAGTAACGACAATGAACTGTGTCTCATCACTGAAATCCTTCAAGTATTGGGCAAACCTGACAACATTGGCTTCATCTAAAGCTGCTTCTACTTCATCTAAAACACAGAATGGGACTGGGCGCACTTTCAGAATAGAAAACAGTAAAGCGATAGCCGTTAATGCCCTTTCTCCTCCAGACAACAAGGCGAGATGCTGTAGTTTTTTCCCTGGCGGCTGTGCCACAATATCAACACCTGTATGAAGTAGGTCCTCAGGATCTGTTAAACGAAGATCAGCTTGACCTCCACCAAAAAGCTCTTTAAATACTTCATGGAAATGGGACTGTATTTGATCAAAGGTTTCTTTAAATCGCTTCGTCATTTCATCATCCATTTCATTAATCACTTGATGCAATGTTTCCTTTGCTTCCTCTAAGTCCGCCTTTTGCTCTTGTAAAAACTCGAAACGCTCCTTAACCCGGTCATATTCCTCAATGGCACCTACATTTACGGAGCCTAGCTCGTCAATTGCCATTTTAATGAGCTTCACATTTTTCTTTGCTTCTGATAACTCCACTGACAGAGGATATTGGTCCTTCGCCCCATCGAAAGAAAGCTCATACTCTCCTTCAAGTTTAGTTAATCTGTTATCTAAGTCCACATCCAAACGGTTCACACGGACCTCCGTCTCATGCAAGGTGGTAGAAACAAATTTCAGTTGACGCTTTAGTTCTTTCAATTCCCTTTCCCCGTCGTCATGATCCTGCTGAAGGGTTAAGCGTTCCGAACGACGCTTGGATATAAGATTAATCGTCCTATCTTTTTCCCTTCTTCTCTCTTCAATGATTTCCTCGAGGGAATCTGCGTTGACTGATTGGGAGGACATGTCCTCCTCTAGTTGAACAAACTCATTTTCCTTCATGGACAAGGTTTCTGAAATTTGGCTATAGTTATTCGTTAATCTTGTATACGTTTCTTCTGCGTAATGGAGTTGTTCTTCTTCTTTCGCCAATTTTATTTTGAGTTCTGTAATCTGTGAAGCGAGAGCTTCTTTCGTTACCTTTTCTTCTTCCTGCTGCTTTGATAAACGTTCAATTTCCTCATTTAATCCAGTAATCGTCTCTTCACATTGCCCGATTGATTCCGTTAATGCCTTTATTCTATCCTTTTTCTCCTGTTGCTCCTTCTCAAATTCATTCTTTTCTAAATCATATAGTTTCAAACGTTCATTTATATTTTGTTCGGAAAGTTCCAGTTCTTTAACAATAGATTTCTTTTGTTGCTCTTCTTCCCTAATTAATTCTCCTTCCTGCTGCAACTTCTTCATTTCCTGCTGCAGGTTGGCCAGTTTACTTTTCCACGACTTCACTTGATCTTGGAGGACAGAACTATCTCCTTCCAATTTGTCTAGCATTTCCGTTACGCGCTCCAGCTCTTGTTGTCTACCAAGAATTTGGCTTTGCTTTTGCTGAATACTACCACCAGTCATAGCTCCCCCAGGGTTAATAACATCCCCTTCTAATGTTACTATCCTGTATCGATAGCGAACTGCACGCGCAATACTATTGGCAGCCTTCATGTCTGTAGATATTATGATATTACCTAGTAAATGAGCAACAATTTTTCCGAATTGAGGGTCAAATTGAACCAAATCTTTCGCGACACCCACAAACCCTGGTAATTTTTCTGCTTCATAGATATCTTGACCTTGAATATTCCTTTCCTTAATAACGTCCATAGGAAGGAATGTAGCTCTGCCTAGTCTTTTTTCTTTTAAAAATTGAATCGCCCTTCGTCCTGTTTGTTCATCCTCTACCACCACATGCTGTTGAGAAGCACCAAGAGCAATATCGATGGCAATTTGGTGCTCTTTTGACACTTTGACTAATTCGGCAACGGCACCTTTAATCCCCTTAAATTGCCGATCCCGTTCTTTCAGTATTTCTTTAACACCTTGAAAGAAGCCAGCATAGTCATTTTGCATCTCTTCCAAAACTTCTTTTCTGGATTTTAATTGCTGTAGGTGACGGAAAGCCTCATAAAGAAGTGATTCTTTCTTCTCGTATTCCCTTTCACCCTTTTCTAATTCTTGTTTCTTATGCTGATAGGTGGCCAACTTCTCTTCAATCAGCTCTTTTTGATCTTCCCATACAGTTTTTGCATCATTAAGTTGAAGCTGAATAGTTTCTCGCTTTTCTAACACATGGGAATTATCCTGTTCAAGCCTAGTTAATTTTTCCCCTTGTCTATGGAGCTGCTCCTCAAGGTATTTCTGTTCATTTTTATAGGAGGCCATCTCATTGAGCCATTCAATATAATCAGACTTCATGGCCTCTAATCGTTCCTCCGTACTTTCTTCCAAAACGATCAGTCTTTTTTTCTTGTTCCGTAAGTTCCGTTTTAGAATCCCTTGCCTTCCTCTTAAATTCAGAAAGTTGCTCTTCATGCTCATTGATTTCCTCAAGGAGTCTTTCTTTTTCCCCTTTAAGCTGACTCATCTCATCAATGAACTGTTGACGATGCTGGGCAAAATTCTTTTTCCGTTCCTTCCAAACTTCTTTTTGCCCTTCCTGTTTTTCCAGTTCTTCACTAGTTGTTAGTAATATTTGTTGCAGGTCATTTATAGATTCATCCATAGCCTGCATGTCAGCACGATACCGCTCCAACTTGGCTTCATATTGCTTTACGGTCGCCTGCATACTTCCTTCACGATCTTGCAACTCTTCTAGTTTTTGCTTTTCTTCCGTCCACTTTTCATGAATCTGCTCAATTTCCTTTACTAAAACCCCTACTTCAAAGTCTTTCAACTCTGCCTTTTTCTGTATATAGTCTTTGGCAACAGATGCTTGTTCCTTTAAAGGCTCTACTTGCATCTCTAATTCATAAATAATATCCTTGACCCGATTCAAGTTGTCTTGGGTATCATTCAACTTTTTCTCTGATTTTAATTTACGGTGTTTATACTTTAATACACCAGCAGCCTCTTCAAAGATTGTCCGTCTCTCTTCTGATTTACTGCTTAGTATTTCTTCTACTCGACCTTGCCCGATTATGGAGAAGGCTTCCTTCCCCAACCCAGAGTCCATAAATAAATCGACAATATCCTTCAACCTACATGGCTGTTTATTAATTAAATATTCACTATCCCCAGAACGGTAAACCCTCCGAGTCACCGCCACTTCATTATAATCTATCGATAAATGCTGATCCTCATTGTCAAGAACAAGGGTGATTTCCGCCATATTTAATGGCTTTCTTCCGTCACTTCCAGAAAAAATGATATCTTCCATTTTTGCACCACGAAGATTTCTTGCTGATTGTTCACCAAGTACCCATCGGATTGCATCAGAAATATTACTTTTGCCGCTTCCATTCGGACCTACGACTGCCGTTACCCCTTTTACAAAATCAATGGCCAGCCTGTCCGCAAAGGATTTAAACCCAACGAGCTCTAACCGTTTTAAGAACAATGACACTCACCTCAATTACTTTAATAAAAAGGGGATCTCAAGATCACCTTAACTTGTTCATTTTACCATAAACAGGGCATAGTGGATAAACGGATTCAGAGATTTAGTGGAGTTTTCTTTCAAGAATGGTAAAATAGAAGAAAAGCGAATGGGCCCTAGTCTATTCTTTGGCTTTTTTTGCTGGGGCAATAAACACCCTATAGAGCAGAAAGGATGTTCATATGAGCACGCAAGAAAAAACACGGGAAAATCTAACTACAATGATTGAAGAAATTAAAACAAAGCTTCGAATTGTTAATGCAGGGGCCATGAAGGCTGAGCATTACTCCCTTGATCGTTTTGATGATGTGGAAGAACTCCATACCATGGTAATGAAAAAATCAAATTTCAGTGTCAGTGAAATGGATGCTATTGTGTCAGAACTAGGAAGTTTACGTGATAAAAAGGAGTAAAGGAAAAAAAGGATGGGACAAACTAAAGTGTTTAACTGGAAATCCGAACAATACACCTTCTTAGCGTAGGAAATCAACGAAGACTCCAGCGGGAGCAGAGGCGAGGGCAGATAAAAAAAGTGGAAAAGCACCACTTTTTCAATGCCCTTGCCCACCGCCCGCGGAAAGCGAGCTCCTGTAGCAAAAATCAACAACAAAGACTAACAGAGCCATAACCATCATTAATACAGAAACACATCAGAAATCCTTTTTTATTTCATGAAATAAAAAAGGAGACCGGAAGGTGGTCCCCCTGTAAACTATACTTTTTAGATTCCTTACTCACCGAAATCCACGTTATGATATACTTGTTGAACATCTTCTAAGTCTTCGAGAGCATCAATTAATTTTTCAAATTGAGCCAACCCATCTTCAGGGAGAGTAATATCACTCTGAGCAAGCATTGTAAGTTCTGCCACAGAAAATTCCGTAATGCCCGCTCCTTTAAATGCTTGTTGCAATTCATGAAACTGGTCTGGCTCCCCGTAAACAATCACTGCATTGTCTTCTTGCATAATATCACGGGCATCGACATCTGCTTCTAGCAGAAGTTCTAACACTTCTTCCTCCGTTTTCCCTTCAATACCAAACACTGCAGTAGCATCAAACATATAGTCAACAGAACCATTAACGCCCATATTTCCTCCATTTTTCTTAAAGGCCGAGCGAACTTCTGCCGCTGTCCGGTTAACGTTATTTGTTAACGTATCGACAATTATCATGGAACCATTTGGACCAAATCCCTCATACCGAAGTTCGTCATAGTTCTCTTCCGCCCCACCTTTTGCTTTCTCGATAGCGCGGTCAATGATCGTTTTTGGTACGTTATATGTTTTTGCCCGTTCTACGACAACTTTTAAATGTTGATTTAATTCCGGATCTGGATCCCCTTGTTTTGCTGCAACATATAGTTCTCTGCCGAATTTTGCATAAATGCGGCTTGTGTTCTTATCCTTTGCAGCCTTTTTCTCCTTAATATTGTTCCATTTACGCCCCATTTGTTTCCACTCTCTTTCTTTTTCTGAGTACAAAAATAATGAATCCCTTTTAACGAATCGGGATTCTAGAAGATTCCAACTATATTTTATCAAATATCTGTGTTTCTTCCTACCTGAAGTTTTTACACAGCATTTGTGACAGTTATACAACAAACAGACCTATCATAATTAATAATAACGTAATGACAATGTGAATACTTGTTTTTGAAATCTTCACATGCTATCCCCCTTTCATAAAAAGATACCTTTTCTCGCTCATCTTCGTTATTTGCTTCATTCCAATATACTTTATAATATCAAAATTTCAGAATAGAATTGCAAATAATTTGCTTGCTAGTAAAATGAAAGTAGAAAAAGTAAGGTTGTTCTACGATTTTTACGAGGAGTTGGGAGTATGGTGATTGAGACAGAGCGATTATGGCTAGTACCCTGCATTGTAGCGAACTTAAAGGAATACGACTATCCAATCGGACCACATAAAGAAGAATATTTAGCCAATCCCACTAATAATTCTGCTTTAGATGGTTGGGGTCCATGGATTGTAGTGGAGAAAAGCAGTAATTCTGCCATTGGTGATATGGGATTTAAAGGCCCGCCTTCTAAAGAGCAAACGGTAGAGATAGGTTATGGAATAGCTCCTGAGCAACAAAATAAAGGTTATGCAACGGAAGGAATGAAAGGTCTTATTGAATGGGCATTTTCATTTGATAATATTGATACAATAAAAGCAGAATGTCTAAATGACAATACACCCTCAATCAGAGTATTAGAAAAATTAGATATGACACTAGTTTGTCAAGGAGATGGGATGCTGTACTGGCATCGAAAAAAATAAACGTTAAAGAGGGTGACTCAAAAGTGGTGTTTTTCCCTTTTGAGTCACCCTCTAAGCAATGAGCGGAGCCGTCGCAATCTTGAAAAAGCCTGATAGGAGTGGGTTTCTCCTATCAGGCGAGCGACGAGCGAAGCCATTGCCATCTTTCTTATTTTACTTTTGGGACAGTCACATTTAGTTAATCCTTCTTCAGCCTTTTTAAAAAAACATAGCTGACTTTATCATAACCCATTTTTTCCTCATAAAAGCGGTGGGCATCTAGCCGTTGCAAGCCTGATGATAAGGATACGGTGGTGTAGCCATTTTCTATTGCCCAGTCATGTACATAGTTGAGAAGAATTTTTCCATATCCCTTTGAACGTACTGTAGGATCCGTTACTAAATCACATACCCAAATAAAACGGCCGTTATATAATGTAATCATAGGCATAAATCCAGTAACGGCTACCATTTGAGTTTTGTCATACATGGCTACTAACCGATAGTCTTCCTTCACTTGAGCTTCCTGCACAAGATCTAAATAAGATTGTTCTGTTAGATGAGTACGTAAATACTTCATTACTTGGAACCCTGATCGTATTTCTGCTTCAGATGTAAGTTCTTTAAAAATATACCCTTCGTTCCCGTCCATAAATCTTTCCCCCTTCACCGAAAAAATGACACAACACGAGAGATTTTAAACAATTGTTTAATTTTCACACTTTCCTGCTTCACAAATACCTCTTTTAAACAAAAACCTGCTGTAGAATTGGTTCAGATGCTAGCATCATCCCTCCATTTACACAACAGGTTAAAGTAAAAAGTTTCTATAAAACTTGTTTAAAAAAATCAAAAACCGAATTTTTTGAGCATATGCTATCATTAATTTTCCAGCTTCTCTAAGGCTTTTTGGGCAGCCATTTGCTCTGCTTCTTTCTTGGATCTGCCAACCCCTTTACCTAACTGGGTGGTTTCCAACCATACTTCCGACACGAATTCCCGTGCATGGGCCGGACCCTTTTCCTGAACGATCCGGTATTGAATATGTCCTTGCCCTTCTCGCTGGATCAATTCCTGTAGCTGACTTTTGTAATCCATCATATCTGAGAAGGCACCACCTGCAATTTTCGGGTATACATATACCTCTAAAAAGCGATAGACAGATTCCATTCCTTTATCTAAATAAAGGGCCCCTACAAACGATTCAAACACGTCTGCCAATAACGCTGGACGACGGCGTCCACCAGTCATCTCTTCTCCTTTGCCAAGTAACACGTATTCACCAAACTCCAATTCATCAGCGATTTTCGCCAATGATGGTTCACATACGATGGAAGCTCTGAGTTTGGTCATCTCTCCTTCACTCATGTTTTCATAATTCTTAAACAAGTATTGTGAGATGGCCAATTCCAAAACTGCATCGCCTAAAAATTCTAGCCGTTCATTATCATCGTGGGGACGAATTCGATGTTCGTTCACATACGATGAATGGGTAAAGGCTTGAATGAAGATTTCCTCATTATCATATTTCACATTTATAGAGGAAAGAAATGCTCGATATTTCTCTTTTTGGGCTGGAGTCATTTGAAGCTTTTTCGCTTGCTTATTACTTCCCCTTCTTATTTTTCGTGATTGTTGCATGAGATCCCCCATCGTTTCTCTCAGTAGATTTTAATTAGTTGAAAGCCCAAGCCCATAATGGGCTTGGGTTTGTAAAACTATTGATGACGCTCTATGTATTCAACAACGTCACCTACAGTTGCGATTTTCTCAGCATCTTCGTCGAAATTTCCAAGTCAAACTCGTCTTCAAGTTCCATAACTAGTTCAACTACATCCAAGGAGTCTGCGCCTAAATCATCTTTGAAAGTTGCTTCAGGCTTTACTTCTGTTTCGTCAACGCCTAGACGTTCTGATACGATTTTTGCAATACGATCTAATACTTGTGCCATGTGTAGTTCACCTCCTCTCAGTCATTATAGGACAAACAGCTAGAAAATACTAGCTTGTTTTCATTACATTACCATACCACCATCCACGTGAAGTGTTTGGCCTGTCATATAGGATGCTGCATCACTTGCAAGGAAGGCCACGACAGCTGCTACCTGCTCCGGTTTGCCAAGCTGGCCTAATGGAATTTGCTTCAACATGCCTTCCACTAATTCCTCCGACAACGATTCAGTCATATCTGTTTCAATAAATCCTGGCGCAATAGCATTAACGTGGATGTTACGGTTAGCAAGCTCCCTTGCCATGGATTTCGTCAAGCCGATAACTCCAGCCTTACTGGCAACATAGTTAGCTTGTCCAGCATTCCCTAAGACACCTACAACAGAAGAAATATTAATAATTCTTCCGAAACGCTGCTTCATCATCGGTCTTGTTACTGCTTTCGAGCAATTAAATACCCCTTTTAAGTTCGTATCAATAACCGCATCAAAGTCTTCTTCCTTCATTCGCATGATTAAATTATCCTTTGTAATCCCAGCATTATTCACAAGAATTTCAATGGAACCGAACTCGTCAATTACTGTTTTAACCATCGTGTTGACAGATTCTGAATCGGCAACATTTCCTTGAATCGCCATTGCCTTCACACCGAATTCGCGGCATTCTTCTGCTACAGCCTCTGCTTTTCCCTGGCTGCCAGAATAGTTAACAGCAACATTAACCCCTTCCTTCGCCAGTTTCAAGCAGATTTCTCTGCCAATTCCTCTTGAACCGCCTGTTACAAGTGCATTTTGTCCCTTCATCTGTTACTCCTCCTTCAGTGCTTCCAGAGCTTTTTCTAATGTTTCTTCATCAAAAACTGGTAATACGGTCGCTCTGCGGGAAACTTTTTTCACAAGACCGCTTAATACCTTCCCTGGTCCTACTTCAATGAACGTATCGACCCCTTCGTCCACAAGTTTCTTCACCGTATCTTCCCATAATACAGGGGAATATATTTGCTTATATAATAATTCACGGATTTCCTCTGTTCCTGAAACTGTATCTGCTGTAACGTTAGCAACAACGGCCATGGTAGGTGTAGAAAATTCTAGTCCAGCTAAATGCTCTTTCATTTTTTCTGCCGCTGGTTTCATTAACGACGAATGAAAGGGACCACTAACTGATAATGGAATTACTCGCTTTGCACCCTTCTCCTTCGCCAATTCAGACGCGGCTAGTACACCTTCAACAGTTCCGGAAATAACGATTTGCCCTGGACAGTTGAAGTTAGCAGGTTCTACTACTCCTGCATGAGCAGTTGCTTCCTTCGTCACTTCCACTAAAGCGTCCCGCTCCATCCCTAATATGGCGGCCATTGTTCCTTCTCCCTTTGGAACTGCTTCTTCCATCCATTGTCCGCGTTTTCTAACTGCCATGCATGCGTCGGCAAAGGAGACGGCCCCACTGGCAACAAGGGCTGAGTATTCCCCTAAACTATGACCTGCAGCAAAATCAGCTTGGACACCCTTGTCCTCAAGTATTTTCCAAATAGCAATACTTGTTGTTAACAACGCCGGTTGCGTATTTTCTGTTCTCTTTAGCTCCTCTTCGTCACCTTGAAAAATCAGTCCTGACAAATTTTCTCCAAGTACTTGATCCCCTTCATCAAACACCTTTTTGCAAAGGTCATACTTCTCTGCTAGTTCTTTTCCCATTCCTACTTGCTGAGAACCTTGTCCTGGAAAAAGTAAGGCAATTTTACCCATCTTTAAAAAACCCCTTTATTCTTGTTTGTCCTCTTCCTTTAATTCATTTTGAATCGTTGGAACAACTTTTTCATCATGCATCATTTTTGCTTGGCGGATTGCACTGAAAAATGCTCGTTCATTAGAAGAACCGTGTGCCTTAATAACTGGAGCATTTAAGCCAAACAAGCCTGCTCCACCATATTCCGAGTAGTCCATTTGTAACTTAACCCGCTTAAAAGCTGGCTTCAATATTCCTGCTGCCAGTTTATTCGTAAAAGTAGAGGTAAGCTCTTTTTTCAAAATGGAAAACAAGGATAGGGCAGTTCCTTCAATGGATTTCAACACTAGGTTACCAGAGAATCCGTCGCAGACAACCACATCTGCTACACCTTCTAGTAAATCCCTCGCCTCCACATTACCGACGAAATTCATGGAACTGTTTTGAAGTAGATCAAATACTTCCTTCGTAAGCTCTGTACCTTTCCCTGCTTCCGTTCCTACATTCAAAAGTCCGATTCGTGGTTTGTCTACTTTTCTCACCTTCTTCATGTACACATCACCCATGACTGCATACTGGAAAAGGTGGGAAGCTTTTGAATCCATGTTGGCACCAACATCTAATAAGAGAAAGCCTTCTCCCCCTAAGGTAGGGAGCATTGGAGACAATGCTGGTCTTTCAATTCCTTTAATTCTTCCAACCACAAGAAGACCTGCAGTCATCAATGCTCCAGTATTACCAGCAGAAATGGCTGCATCTGCTTTACCGTCCTTCACTTGTTGTATCGCTAAAACCATGGAGGAATCTCTTTTGCGCCGTACTGCACGAACTGGGGAATCCTCTCCTTCAATTGTCACTTCCGTATGTATAATTTCAACCCGCTCGGAGGCTTGAATATGCTTGGTAATCTCCGCCTCATTACCTACTAAAATAATGTTTAAATCATCGTATTCTTCTAGGGCTATTTCACACCCCTTAACAATACTTTCAGGAGCATTATCGCCGCCCATAGCATCTACTGCTAGCTTCAATTTCTACACCACCCATTCCATTATTTATCTTGACGATACATGGAAAATTCACCACGGAAAACAAGCTCTTGATCCACAAAACTGTTGACTTCTACCAACGTTCTTACAGACCCAATATCCTTAACCTGCGCTTTCGCCACGACCCGTTCCCCAACTTTCACTTGCCGCTTAAAGGAAATAGAGGCAGTCGTCGTTAACGCTAAATCATCATCAATAATAGCTACTGCTAAAGAGTTGGCCTGAGCGAACAAATGATGACCTCTAGCAATCCCTGTTCTAGAGAAGACATGCTCTTCTCTAATATCCAAAATAGAAATGGCATGTTTATCTAATTCTAAGTCAATAATTTCTCCAATGACTTCTTCAATGGGCAAAGCTTTAACAGTATCGTACTGCTGACGTGCCACATGTTTTATTCTTTCCCTTACTTCAGGAATGTTTAATTCTAACCGGTCAAGCCTGACCGTTTGGACACTGACATTAAAAAAATCTGCTAATGCTTCATCGGTAATAAATGGATTTTCTGCGATTTTTTCTTTTAATAATGGCTGACGCTGTCTTTTTGATATTTTCACGTTTATCACATCCACACTAATATGACTAGGTACTAATAGTAGTATATAGTTGATACCATTCATTTTCAACCATGAAGTTTATTAATCTAATTTTTCTTTATTGAGAGTCACTTCTTTTTCCAAGTATGTTCTGAGCTTAGTATACGCTTCCCCTTTCCAGAATGCATCCGATTGAATTAATTTTACGGCATCTTGTCTGGCCACTTCCAGTACGCGGAAATCCTCTACAATATCTGCCACTTTAAAATTTGGAAGGCCACTTTGTTTTGAGCCAAAGAAATCTCCAGGACCTCGGAGCTCTAAATCCCGTTCGGAAAGTTCAAATCCGTCAGTCGTATCAGTCATAATCTGCATTCGTTCTTTTCCCACATCAGATTTAGGATCGGCCAACAAGATACAATAAGACTGAACATCCCCTCTACCTACCCGCCCCCTCAGTTGATGGAGTTGAGCAAGGCCAAATCTTTCTGCGTCATAAATAACCATCACAGTTGCATTAGGGACATTTACCCCAACTTCAACCACCGTAGTGGAAACGAGCAAGTGAACATTATTTGCGGCAAATTCATTCATGACCTCATCCTTTTCTTGTGATGGGAGTCTACCGTGCATTAATCCTACCTTGAACTCTGGTAAAGCATGCTGTAATTGGAGATGAACATCGATTGCATTTTGAACATCTAACTTTTCCGACTCTTCAATCAACGGACAAATAATATAAGCCTGATGCCCTTTGGATAATTCTTTCCGTAAAAATTCAATCACCCTCGGAAGCATATCATGTTTAGCCCAACGGGTATCCACCGGTTTTCTCCCTTTTGGCATTTCATCGATGATGGAAACATCCATGTCTCCAAAAGCTGTAATAGCCAATGTCCGGGGAATAGGCGTTGCAGTCATAAACAACACATCTGGGCGCATCCCTTTTTTTCTTAAAACCCGCCGTTGTTCTACTCCAAATCGGTGCTGCTCGTCCGTAATTACTAGACCTAACTTTTGAAAGTCTACCCCTTCTTGAATCAGGGCATGGGTTCCAATAAGGACGTCAATGTCTCCAGCTTTTAAACCGGCTAGAATCTCACGGCGTTCTTTTACTTTGGACGATCCAGACAAAAGGGCTACTCTTAATCCATGGGGCTCTAACAAGCCTTTTAAAGAGTCTTTATGTTGCTCTGCCAATATTTCCGTTGGAACCATCAAAGCACCTTGGAAACCTGCTTTTCCATTGGCATAAAGGGCACAACCTGCTACCACTGTTTTACCAGAACCTACATCACCCTGAAGGAGACGATTCATTCGATACTCACTGCGGAGGTCCGTCAGGATTTCCTTTAGGACCCTGTTTTGGGCATTGGTCAATGGAAATGGTAAACTCTCCAAAAAGCTTCGGACTGCTTCCTCTTGATAGTTCTTTCCTTGGCCAATCTCCCCTTCCCTCTCCAATTTTCGGAACATTTGCATCTTCAGTTGAAAGAGTAATAATTCCTCATAGATCATTCTTCGTTTTGCTTGTTTTAAGGCAGATGGTGAACTTGGAAAATGTAGCTGGTATAGGGTTTCCTTTCGCTCCATTAGTCGATAGGCATGCAGTTGTTGAGGAGGAAGGATTTCTTCAACGAAATCACCATACTGTTCGAAAGCCTGGCGAATAAATTTTCTTAGTGCTGTTATTTTCACGTCCCCTTTTACGGAGTATACTGGCTCAAGACCTTCTTCCACAGAGTTTTTACTGTTTTTCAAGGTTCCCCCGCTAATTACTAAACGGTGCTTGTCCAATTTTCCTGAAACAGTAATAATATCTCCTAATTGAATTTGCCGCTTTAAATAGGGTTGATTGAAAAAAACAGCCTGCACTAATAGACCGTCCACGAGAACGCGAACGGTCAGTCTATTTTTGTTTTTACCATAAAAACGTAGGTTAGGCTCACTGTGAACGGTGCCCCTTACGGTGAGCCGCTCCTCATGTTGCGCCTCTGCAATAGGTCTAACAGCATGGTCTTCATACCGAAAAGGAAAATGCTCCATTAAGTCTTTCACCGTAGCGATACCCATTGATCCTAACTGCTCTGTCATTCTTGGACCGACTCCTTGAATTTCAGAAACGGATTGATACATGTCGATCACACCTTTTTTGCGGATGCTCCAAAAATTTGTTCCTGATATTTCCGGCCTGTAGGAGTGGCTGCTAACCCTCCTTCTGCTGTTTCTTTTAAACTAGAAGGCATTGCTTCTCCGATCCGATACATGGCATCGATTACTTCATCACACGGAATACGACTAACGATACCAGCTAAGGCTAAGTCAGCTGCAACGATGGCGTTAGATGAGCCAAAGGCATTTCTTTTTACACAAGGGACCTCCACCAGTCCTGCTACTGGGTCACATACTAATCCTAACATTCCCTTCAAGGCCATAGCCATGGCCTCTGCAGATTGCTGAGGAGTCCCACCAGCCATCTCTACTAAGGCTGCCGCTGCCATTCCCGTTGCGGAGCCTACCTCTGCCTGACAGCCACCTGCAGCACCGGATATGGATGCATTATTGGCGACTACGTAACCAAAGGCTCCACTAGTAAACAGAAAACGTACCATTTGCTCTCTCGTTGGGTTTAATTTATTCTTCATGGAAAATAAAACCCCTGGTACAACCCCTGCTGCTCCCGCTGTGGGGGTCGCACAAATCGTTCCCATAGCCGCATTGACCTCATTAGTAGCCATTGCTTTTGCTACTGCTTCTAACAATTGGTTCCCAGCGAGGGAGTCGTTATTTTGCATATATTGAAACAGCTTCTTTCCGTCGCCACCTGTTAAGCCAGAAACGGATTTCACATCTTCTGTAATTCCACGTTCTACAGCTTTTTCCATTACTTTTAAATTGCGTTCCATTTGGGCAAAAATCTCTTCTCGGCTTCGTTGATGGTATTCCATCTCTTGTTTAATCATTACTTCAGATATAGGAATACCTTCTTGTTCTGCTATATATACAAGTTCCTGTACATTACGAAACATCATGTTTAACTACCTCCCAGAAGCATTCTCTTACTCATGAATCTTGGTGACTTTCTCCACATGTTCTAATGCCTCTACTTCTTGTAAAATCTCATGGCTGATGTTTTGATCCACCTCAATCACCATCAACGCTTCCTTCCCCACATCCTTACGAGAAACTTGCATATGACCAATATTAATCTCATGCTTTGCTAATATGGTGGAAACGGATGCAATGGCACCAAATCTATCATTATGAACAACTAAAATGGCAGGGTGATTACCACTTAAGCGAAGCTCAAAACCATTTAGTTCTTTAATTTCCACTTTTCCGCCGCCAACGGAGATTCCCACTAGCTCCATTTCCTGTTTTTCATCTCCGAGACGAATTTTTACAGTGTTAGGGTGGTCCAGCTGTGCCTCTTCCTCATGAAAGGAGAAGGCTATTCCTCTAGCTTTAGCGATTTTCATGGCCTCAGTTATACGCTCATCAAACGTTTCAAAACCTAGTATGCCACCTACTAACGCCACATCTGTTCCGTGGCCTTGATAGGTTTTCGCAAAGGAGCCATATAAGTGAAAATCAACCCAAGTTGGCTCTTTTTGAAACAACTGTCTTGCAACTAATCCAATTCTTGCTGCTCCTGCAGTATGGGAACTGGATGGACCAATCATTACTGGTCCAATTATATCAAATACACTACGGTACTTCATAAAAAAATGACCTCCTACTACTCTTTTCGTACCGAAACGAACGAACCTTATTATAATTATTACTATTCATATAGTAACAAATCCGCCATAAAACTTCTATGAAACATTATGGTAAGAAGAAAAGTGGATGATGCCCTATTTTTGTTTTAAACTCTGTTAGTGGATAATGTTGATTTTCGCTTCAGGAGCTCGCTTTCCGCGGGCAACGCCTCAGCCTCCTCGTACCTGCGGGGTCTTCTGTCTCTTCCTCTGCTAGCATTGCTTTGTAGCATTTTGCGTCGAGACAAATCGCAGCTTCTTCGAGAGGATATGCTCTTAGCCGTTGCTTTTCCCGCAGGACTTTGAGATACTTCCTCGAAATAGCCCACGCACGAAGAAAATGTGTGAGCATTTTCGAGGAGTCTCGCTCCTTTCGCTCAAATCAACTCCTAATAAAATTCAACACCAGCCACTAACAGAGTTTTGTATTTAAGGACCCATCACATTATTAACGGCAATAAAAATTCCTACCCTTTTGTACAGGTAGGAATTTTCTATCATACTTTCCAGACTATTGCACTTTCGTAACGGAAACGGCGATGGTACCAGGTCCTACATGGGTTCGATAACAGGCCCGATGGTTGTAATGACTTCTTCTTTAACATTAAATTTCTCAGTCATTTTTGTCATCATTTCCTTCGCTTCATCAGGAACCTGTGCATGGGAGATTCCAACATTAACAGGGTCTTGACCATAACGTTGCTCGAATTCCTGAATAATTCTTGCAACAGCTTTTTTCTGACCCCTTACTTTATCAAACGGAAAAACCTCTCCATCGTCATTTAATGATAAGATAGGTTTAATTTTCAATAATGAACCTAAAACAGCTGATGCTTTACCAATTCGTCCGTTTTTTTCTAAATACTCAAGGGTATCTACCATAAAAAATACGGATGTGTCTTCAAGTAATTCATTCACTCTACCTAAGCATTCTTCCTTCGTTGCCCCGGCCTGCGCTAATTTAGCTACTTCCACGACGATAATTCCAATTGCATAAGAAGCTCTTTTGGAATCAATTACTGTTAATGACACTTCATCACCTATGGTTTGGGAAGCAATATAGGCAGATTGGAATGTTCCACTTAACTTTGACGATAAATGAATAGAAATAATGTCTGCATTTGGATCTTGTTCTGCAATACGGCGATATTCCGTTTCAAACTGATGCGGGGTTGGCTGAGATGTTGTTGGAATTTGACCTGCAGTAGCAAGTTTTTTTGTAAAATTGCTCTGGGTTTAAGTCGACTCCATCCTCAAATGTCTCTTCACCGAAATGAACCTTTAACGGCACAACTGTAATTTCTAGTTCCTCTTGCAATTCTTTTGGAATATCTGCTGTTGAATCTGATACTATATAGACTTTACCCATGAAACACAACCCCCTTATTATTTAGCGCCGATAAGTTTAATTATTAATTTTACCCACATATAATCTTATCAGCGCTTGTTTTATAAAATTTTATTCCACTGCAACAATGTAGGAATACAATGGTTGATTTCCTACATGAACTTCTACTTCCACATCCTCAAATTTTTCTTCAAGGTAGCTCACAAGTTCATTGGCTTCTTCTTCTGTACGGTCCTCTCCGTAAATGATCGTAACGATTTCACTATCTTCATCTACCATTTTTTGTAGAAGTTCTTTCGCTACATCCTGTACATTTGGAAGAGTAGATACGATTTCCTTTTCATGAATTCCCATGAAGTCACCTTTCTTAATTTGAACACCATTTAAGCTCGTATCACGAACGGCATACGTGACTTCACCTGTTTTCACAGATGCCATGGACTCTGTCATTTCCTCTTTATTATCTTCAATAGAGTCTGTCGGATTAAAAGATAATAGGGCAGACAATCCTTGTGGTACTGATTTTGATGGAACGACAACTACCTCTAAATCAGATACAGATGCTGCTTGCTCTGCAGCCATGATAATATTACTGTTATTTGGAAGCAAGATGATTTTTTCAGCATTGGCCTCATTAATGGCCTTTACAAAGTCCTCTGTCGACGGATTCATAGTTTGCCCACCTTCAATGACCCGTTTTGCTCCATGTCCTTTAAACAAGTTGGCAATTCCCTCACCCATGGCAACAGTAATAATGGCATACTCTGTTTTTTCATCTTTTTTCATTGGCTTTGCCGGCATTGGTACAGTGCTTCCCTTTTCCATTTCCAATATACTTGAGTGCTGTTCACGCATATTTTCAATTTTCACGTTAACAAGGGCACCAAATTTCTGCGCTTCACTGATAACGTCACCAGGATACTCTGCATGGATATGTATCTTTAATAAATCCTCGTCAGATACAACCAATAAAGAATCACCATAAGCGCTAAGGGCCTCTCTGAAGTTTCCTTCATCAAAAGGGTTATCCTTTACTTTATCCTGTTCAAATTTCACCATTACCTCTGTACAATAGCCAAATTCAATATCCTCTGTAGATAAGTGACTTTGGGCTGATTGATGGTGATGTTCCACTTGAACAAGTTCCTTCATACTTGGAGAGTGCTGAACGAGGTCCACAATTTTTTCACCTTTTAAGACAGCAAGGAACCCTTCATAAATAGTAACAAGACCTTGTCCACCTGAGTCTACTACCCCAACTTCTTTTAGAACAGGGAGGAGATCTGGCGTGCGTTCAAGTGACGCCTTTGATTCCTTTACTACTTCTTCCATAAGTTTAACTACATCATCATTTTTCTTAGAAAATGCAATTGCTCGCTTTGCAGAGTCTTTCGCCACCGTTAAAATTGTACCTTCTACAGGCTTCATAACAGCCTTGTAAGCCATTTCTACACCGTAATCAAAGGCTTTACTTAAATCTTTTGCATTGATGGTTTCTTTTCCTTCTACGGATTTTGAAAAGCCACGGAACAATTGGGATAAAATTACTCCTGAGTTTCCACGTGCACCCATAAGAAGACCTTTAGCAAATACTCCTGCAATTTTTCCAACATGCTCCACTGCTTGTCCTTTTACCTCTTTGACGCCAGAGGTAATTGTTAAATTCATATTTGTTCCTGTGTCCCCGTCTGGAACGGGGAAAACATTTAATGCATCGATTGTTTTGGAATTGTTAGATAAATTGTTTGCACCTTCAATAAGCATGTGAGCAAACTTTTCACCTTCAATTATTTTTATAGTCACAAAATTTTCCTCCTAACACTATGGGTTGGTAACGCGCACACCTTGAACGAAGATGTTCACCGAATCCACTTTTAATCCTAACATTTGTTCTAGTTGGTATTTCACCTTTGATTGTACATTATGTGCTACTTCAGAAATTTTCGTGCCGTAGCTAACGATAATATACATATCGATGTGGATTTCCTCATCCTCCATTTCACGAATGACAACGCCTCTAGCTAAGTTTTCTTTCCCCAAAAGGTCAGTAATACCGTCTTTCAATTGTTTTTGTGAAGCCATTCCCACTATTCCATAGCAATCGATGGCTGCTCCTCCAGCAATAACTGCAACCACTTCTTTTGAAACGTCGATTCTTCCATAATTCGTTTTCATTTCGATGGTCATAAATAATGCCTCCTTTGGGTCTTTACCTTTATTGGCTAAGGACATTTTACTATAAACAATCCAATTTTAAAAGAAACATCGTACGAATTAATAATTATATACCCTAGACCGCCTGTCAAGCCTTTTTCCTTGAAAGTTTATTTAAATACACTTGAATTCTTCTACTTCCTATGCTAAGATAACTTAGTGTTTTGATTTGTAACCGTTATGGAATAGAACGATTGAACTGTTCGTGTTAAGTGAAGGAGGGAAAATCATGGCTCGTAAATGTGTTATTACTGGTAAAGGACCTCGCACTGGTAACAAACGTTCCCACGCGTTAAATGCAACGAAACGTAAATGGGGCGCTAACGTGCAAAAGGTTCGAATTTTAGTTGATGGAAAACCTAAACGTGTATATGTTTCTGCTAGAGCACTAAAATCAGGAAAAGTAGAGCGCGTTTAATAAAAACTAGACTTGTCTTCAAAAACAAGGGACATTATCTTATAGGGGCTCGTTCGTTTATACGAGTACGAGCCTTGACGATTTGAACAAATACCTGTTCAACCAAAAAAAACGGCGCATATGGCGACGTTTTTTTGGTTTTTCTCGTGACTGAAATGCCAAAAGCTACTATGAGATAATTTCACATAATAGGCAAGGGGCGAGAAGGATCCGCCGTTATTGTTTTTTTTTCTAACATCAAAAAAGGCCGTTTTATACAACCTTTATAATTCCATTAGGAAATAAATTATAATTAGGTCTAGCCCTTTTTAAATGCGCCCAAACACGCTCTAACAAAGCCACCGATAAACTTAGGTAATTTAATCGTATAAAACTTCATTTTTCCCCCTCCTCGAAATGAGCTGCCCTCTTCCATATCAAGGACATGTTGAGTAAAATAAACGTTTCTCGTTATTATCCATTATATTCGCTGAGTTAAAAATAGTACCTATTTTTCAAAGAAAACCTGTGTAATAATTGAAAAAAACTCTTGGACAGGACGTTAAAATGAACCTTATGGACCTAGACTATAATAAGCATCAAGTTAAAAAGTTATCTGTAATTGAGTTTTATAAAATGTTCGTATTATGAATTGATTGGTAGAATTATCTTACTTTGCACCAACCGTATCACTTAGGAAAACACCCGAAAGTTATAAATGATGGCTAGTTGCTACATTACTTATTGTATTCACTGGCTGCCCATATGTGATTCGAATTTTTTTCAAAAGGCAAGAAGATAAAAAACGAGAGGGCGACACAACAGGGTACTTTTACCCTAATTTGTCACCCTATCAGCCAAGAGAACGCTTCGTAAGCTTAACTTACCCTTATAGAATTCCCCTAATGGAGTCAATTGCTTGTTTACGATTTCGACTTTTATAAACTGCCGAGCCTGCGACTAGAACATTGGCTCCTGCTTCTATACATTGACGTGCAGTGTCTGCATTGACACCACCATCCACTTCAATGTCAATCGATTTATCTAATTTAGTAACCATCTCTTTAACTTGGGCAATTTTCGGCAGTACAGAAGGAATAAATGCCTGACCTCCAAAACCAGGATTAACGGTCATTAATAAAACTAAATCAACATCTTCAATGATGTTCTCAATAGCAGAGACAGGTGTTGCTGGATTGATTACAACTCCAGGCTTCACTCCTAATTCCTTAATGAGGTGGATAGTTCTATGCAAGTGTCTTGTTGCTTCTGCATGGACACTTATAATATCAGCTCCCGCTTTAGCAAACTGAGGAATAAAGTGGTCGGGATTTTCGATCATTAAATGAACGTCTAAAGGAAGCTTCGTTATAGGCCTTATGGCATTGACCACCAATGATCCAATGGTTATGTTCGGGACAAAGTGACCATCCATTACATCCACATGAATGTAATCTGCACCCCCCTGTTCTACATCCATTATTTCCTCTCCCAGTTTAGAAAAGTCAGCGGACAATATGGAAGGAGCAATTTTAATCATTTGTTAATACCTCCGCTTTTGTGATTTGATTTCATCAATAAATTCTACATAATGATTATATCGATAGGCAGGGATTTCTCCCGAATTTACTGCTTCTTTTACGGCACATTTTGGCTCATTTACATGGGTGCAACCACGGAACTTACAATCATTGACCCTCTTTCTCATTTCTGGAAAGCAATAGCTCAAATCCTCCATTTCGATCCCTTCGAAGTCTAGTGAACTAAACCCGGGTGTATCCGCCACGTAACCGCCTTCATCTAACGGAATAAGCTCAACATGCCTTGTTGTATGTTTTCCCCTTCCAAGACTTTTGGATATAGGTGCCGTCTCTATATCCAACTCTGGCTTTAATGCATTCAATAAGGAAGATTTACCGACACCAGACTGCCCGGCAAAAACCGACACCTTGTTAATTAAATAGGGCCGTAACGTTTCAATGGTCTCTTCCACATAAATGGACGTACTAACGACCTCATAGTTGAGGCGGCGGTATTCTTCTTCGTACGATTGAATTTCCTCTCCCTTTTGCGCTTTCAGTAAATCTATTTTTGACATACAAATAATAGGCTCAATATCATTTGCTTCCACATGTACTAAAAATCGGTCAAGCAATAAAGAGCTAAAGGAAGGCTCTTCCGTAGAAAAGACAAGGATTGCTTGGTCTACATTACAGATAGGCGGGCGAACTAGCTCATTTTTTCGTTCGTGAATCTCTAAAACATAGCCATCACGCTTATTCTCCGCTTCAAATTCCACCCAGTCTCCCACTAATGGTGTAATTTTCTTTTTACGAAAATTCCCTCGAGCCCGGCATTGAAAAATACCGTCATTATTTTCCACATAATAAAAACCACTTAATGCTTTGATTATTCTACCTTGCCCCATCACTACCTCCATAAATGACCAATTGAAATGCCTCCTTTTTACTTTTCAGTTACACTAGGCTCAAAGTTTTACCCTTGAGCCCCTTTTTTCTTTGTAACTAGTCCATTCGCCTTAATTGCTCGTATGAATAAGAGAATGGGGATCTCTCATGTTCTTCTCCATTAATATACAATAATAAGTAGCCTGTTCCACCAGGGGCAACCGTTAATGTAATTGGAAATTCTTTCGTCTCCGTTATTTCCTCATCTACCACGAGCCTTGGTGTACTGTGTAAAGTATCAATAATGGATATTCTTATTTGATACGTCGGTATTTCTTCTGCATCTCTGTCAGGCTGTGGAACTCTCACTTCAAAGTCAAAGGTCTTTGTTATTTCTTCCTCTACAGGCTCTTCCTCAGGTTCAGGACCTAAAGAAATAATTACGGTGACCTTCGTACGGTCACGGATTTCCTGGCCACGTTGTGGTGTTTGTGCAACAACCTTACCTTCTTCTACTGTAGGGTGGTATTCTTCTACAAAGTCAATTTCAGTAATAATATTATTAGGTGCCAATTCTCTATTCACTTCATCTCTGGTCATTCCATATAAGTTTGGCATAATGAACGTAGGACGTTTACTTAATGTTAACGTCACTGATGTTTCTCCTGGAACAACCAACTCTCCTGGTTGCGGTGACTGTCCTAATACGAGATCGTCCCCGTGTTCAGTAGATTCTTCGTATTCATACTCTAAATCCTTAAACCCTTCAAGCATACGTTCTGCCCGATCTTTTGTTTCACCAATAACATCTGTCATTTCAACAGGTTCTATGCCTTCACTTACAATTAATCTAACCGTTGTTCCTACTTTAACTGTTTGGCCTGCCCTAGGAGTGTGACTAATAACATGACCTTCTTCTATTTCAGCGTGGTGTCTGTATTCTTCCTCTACTTCAAGCTTCAAATCCACCAAAATTTCCACTACCTCTTCATATTCCATTCCAACCAAATCATCAGGAATGACGACGTCATCAACACGGAGCATACTAGGAACCAATGAAAATGCAACGTACATAACAGCAAAAATAAAGAAGAGGGATAGTAGGCCTGTCACGACCCAAAATTTAGCTGATTTTTTCTTCTTTTCTTTTTCATCTCCAGGTTTGCCATGTCCACCTTGAGCTTGTCCATGGACAAGGGTCTTGCCATCAACATTCGTGGCTCCGATGATGGGGACGGCCTTCGTTGCTTCTTCATCCTTTACTCGTACTTCAATTCTTTTTTCGCCTTTTCTACGTGGGTCAAAAACGGTCGTTAAATCTTGAAGCATTTCATCTGCCGAGTAAAAGCGGTCTAATGGGTCCTTCGCCGTAGCCCTCAATATGACATTCTCCACCGTTTGTGGAATAGAAATGTCTTTATCCCGAACGTAAGGTACTGGCTCCTGTAACTGCTTAATAGCGATAGATACTGCCGTATCACCGCTGAATGGCACATCCCCAGTGAGCATTTCATACATTACTATTCCGAGAGAATAGATATCCGATTTATATGTTACATTTCCACCACGGGCTTGCTCTGGAGATAAATAGTGGACAGAACCTAAAACAGAATTGGTATGGGTTATGGTTGCATCGCTCATTGCCCGAGCAATTCCAAAGTCTGTTACTTTTGCTAGACCGTCATTACTCAATAGAATATTATGCGGTTTAATATCCCTGTGAACAATATGATTTTCATGGGCATGGTCGATTGCTGACGTAATTTGCTCCATAATATGTACCGCTTCATGAACCTGGAGCTTACCTTTTTGCTGAATATAATTTTTCAATGTGCTGCCTTGCACATATTCCATTACAATATAGTAAAGCTTGTCTTCTTCTCCCACGTCGAAAATGTTTACGACATTAGGGTGGGATAAACTTGTTGCTGCTTGCGCTTCCCTTCTAAATCGGCGAATGAATTCATCATCTTCCGAAAACTGCGGCTTCAATACTTTTACGGCAACTTCCCGGTCGAGGATAATATCTCGAGCCAGGTAAACATCAGCCATTCCACCGCCACCAATTGGCCTAACTAGTTCATAACGATCGTTTATTCGCTTGTTCATTCTTGGTCACTTCCTTCTGGAGTGTGATGAACAATCGTAATGGTAATATTGTCTTCTCCGCCTCTTTCATTTGCAAGGCGAATGAGTTCGTCAGCAATATCTTCTAATTTATTTTCTGGACTTAACTTCTCATTAATTTCCTCGTCCATTAGTTTATCAGTTAACCCGTCAGAACATAACAATAAATAGCTGCCTTCATCCCAGTTGATCGTGTCAATATCCACTTTAATAGATGGTTCTGTACCTAAAGCTCTAAGCACAACATTCTTTCGTGGATGGAACATAGCCTCGTCTTCCGTTATTTGCCCAGAGCGGACTAGCTCACCTACTAAGGAATGATCGTCTGTTAATTGTTTCATCTCTTCTGGTGTTTTTAAATAAATCCGAGAATCTCCAACATTTGCAACGGTGATAAATTGTTCATTACAGATGGCCACCACTAGAGTAGTCCCCATACCGACACATTGTTTATTTTCGTTTGCATGATTGTTTAGATGACTATTAATATCTAGGATCGTTGCTTCCAACCACTTTTCAGCTTCTTTTTGGGGTGAAAATTCACTTCATTTTCATCCCATTTTTTTTAATAAGTATTCCTTTGTCATGTTACTTGCCACTTCACCAGCTTGATGGCCCCCCATCCCATCGGCAACGAGGGCGAGCATCTGCCCATGACGGTCCATCATAAAACCACCGTCATCTTCGTTGTGAGGTCTAAGTTGACCAACATCCGTTTTAAATACCGCTTCCATCCTAATTATCCCCTCGTTTCTTCTTTACGCTCCTTTGCTCGAAGTTGACCGCATGCTGCGTCAATATCGTGCCCTTGCTCCCTTCGAATTGTCACATTTATTCCTCTATTTTTTAAAGTGCGCTCAAAGGCAAAAATCTCTTCCTTCGGTGTCCGCACATAATCCCTCTCCAATACATTATTAACTGGTATTAAGTTAACGTGACATTTTATATCTTTAATTAAGTCAGCTAACTTTTCAGCATCCTCTATGGAATCATTCACACCACCAAACAGCCCGTACTCGAAAGTAATTCTGCGCCCTGTTTTATCAATATAATATTTGATAGAATCCATCAATTTTTCCAAAGGATATGCACGGTTTATGGGCATAAGTCGCGATCTTGTTTCTGCATTTGCCGCATGCAGGGAAATGGCAAAATTGATTTGCATTCCTTCGTCAGCAAATTGATAGATTTTTGGGACAACACCACTGGTGGAGACAGTGATGTGTCTTGCACCAATATTTAACCCAATGTCATGGTTGACTGTTTTTATAAAACGGATCAGTTCATCATAGTTATCAAATGGTTCACCAATTCCCATGACAACTATCGAATCTACACGTTCCTCATTAGCATCGAGGAATTTTTGGGCCATAAGTACCTGTGCCACTATTTCTCCTGCTTCCAAGTTTCGCTTTAACCCTCCAAGGGTAGAGGCGCAAAAAGTACAGCCTAATCTGCACCCAACTTGCGTTGTTACACACACACTGTTGCCATAATTATGTCGCATAACCACAGTCTCAATGGAGTAGCCATCATTTAGCCCAAACAAAAATTTAATGGTACCATCCTTTGACGTTTGTTCCGTTATGGTTGTTAGAGTAGTCAATGTGTAATCATTCGCCAAAGCTTCCCTTAAATCCTTCGACAAATTAGACATCTTTTCAAAAGAATCTACCCTTTTTACATAAAGCCAGTCAAATATTTGCTTTGCCCGAAAAGTAGGTTCACCTATTTCCTTCAACCAGGCTGTAAGTTCTTCAAAAGTTAATGAATAAATAGACGGGCTACTATCTTTATTCATTTGAGTGTTTTCTAATAACATAGTGTCTCACCTTCTAGAATGCCATAAATATCCTTGTATTTATAGCTATTTTTTTTAATGACTGCTGATATGAAAAAAACCATCTGTCCCCTTTTCACCAGGGAAAAGTTGGATCATCCCTTCCTCTGCACCTTGACAATCATGAAAAGCTAGGGGCAGTCTGTCCAACAGTTGTTTATCCAATGTTGCGTTTTCCTGTGCATGGATAAATTCAGTAATTACTTGATTATTTTCTTTCCTATCTATCGTACACGTACTATACACTAAACGTCCACCAGGTTTTAATAAAGGCCACACAGACCAGAGAATATCTCCTTGAATTTTAGCCAAATAATGAATATCCTCTTGTTTCTTTGACCACTTTAAATCAGGCTTCCGTTGAATAACTCCCAATCCAGAACAAGGAGCATCTACAAGGATTTTATCAAAACTTTCCTTGGTAAAATACTCTCCAGCCTTTCTCGCATCAAGGGCTTTTGCTGCTATATTCGTTAGTCCAAGTCTTTCCCCTTGTTTTCGAATTAAACCTACTTTATGTTCATGAATGTCAAGGGCAACTAGTTCACCTGTACTGTTCATCTTTTCTGATAGGTGAGTTGTTTTCCCTCCAGGTGCGGCACAGGCATCAAGAATTCTTTCGCCTTCTTCCGGGGCTAAGGCATAGGCAACCAGCATAGACCCTTCATCTTGAATCGTCATTGCCCCTTCCTTATACCCTTTCGTGTTAATGACGGAACCCCTTGAAATAACAAGACTCTCAGGAATGTTTTCACTCCTCGTAGCTTCAATCCCTTCTTGGTGAAGTGAATTCATTACTTCCTCTACAGAAGTCTTGGAAAGATTCACTCTCACCGTATGAACAGGGTGCTGTAAATTGGCAGCAGCAATTTTCTTTGCCTGTTCTGGTCCGTATTGCTCACTCCACCGGGAGATCAACCACACAGGGTGACTCGTTTCAACTGCCACCCGTTCCAAGGCGTCCTTTATTTCACTTACTTTAGGAACACCGTTTCGCTGAACAGAACGGAGAATACCATTTACCATACCAGCAATTCCTTGATGACCTCGTTTTTTAGCAATTTGTACTGCTTCATGAATTGCTGCATGGTCAGGAATTCTGTCTAAAAACACCATTTGATATAAGGTGAGGCGTAGAAGAATCACAACCCAATCCTCTAGTTTTTCTAATGGTCGTTTTGAGAAGGTAGAAATATAATAATCAAGTCGCATTTGGTACTGGATAGTACCGTAAACCATTTCCGTTAGGAGGGGAATATCTTTCTCCTTCAGGTTTGTTCTTTTTATGGTCTCATTTAATAGTAAATGACTGTAGGCTTGATCCTTTTCAATTTTCAACAATACTTCTAAGGCAGACTCTCGTACATTACTTTGTTTCATTTGCATCTCCTAGCTTAAGCCCAGGCTTCCAATCCTTCCCTGCCCCCAGTAAAAAGGTCTTTACATCCATTTGCTTTTTACCTGAAGGCTGGATTTCTTTTAGGTTTAATACGGTTCCTTCTCCACATGCAACAGAGATGGTGTCGTCACCGATATGAATGATGGTACCAGGGGCTTCTGTAGTTTCTTTTGTAGACACTTCCGAGCGCCAAATTTTCAGACGTTTATCATTAATGGTAGTATGTGCCACAGGCCACGGTGCCAAACCACGTACTTGATTATAAATTTCAACAGCAGGTCGGTGCCAATGAATCACTTCTTTATCCTTGTTATATTGGGAGCATACGTCACTTCTGCCTCATCTTGCTCCACAGCAACTATGGACCCTGCTTCTATTTCTGGCAATGTCTCAAGAAGTAACTCAGCCCCTAATACACTTAATTTATCGTGCATGGTGCCAGTTGTATCCTTCTCTTCAATAGGAATCGCCTTCTGTGCCAACATAGCACCTGCATCCAGCTTTTCCACCATATACATAATTGTAATACCAGTCTCTTTTTCCCCATCAATGATGGATTGATGGATGGGGGCACCGCCACGGTACTTAGGAAGCAAGGAGGCATGCACGTTAATACAGCCAAAGGGGGGAACATCCAGAAGTCCCTTTGGGAGTATCTGTCCAAAGGCTGCAGTAATGAGAATGTCAGGTTCTATGTCTGCTACCACTTTCCATTCTTGCTCCTGTTTTATTTTTTCCGGCTGAAACACAGGAATACCATGTTTCTCTGCCGCCACCTTTACTGGAGGTGGTGTTAACTCTTGTTTTCGTCCTTTAGGACGGTCCGGTTGTGTAACTACGAGTTGTACATCATAGTTATTTTCCACAAGGGCATCTAATACTGGTACAGCAAAATCTGGCGTTCCCATAAATACTACTTTCATGCCAATTCCTCACTTTCGTACAATCTATTTTTGAAAACTCCCAATTCGTTACATCATCATATATGGATTCGTATCGATAAAAACAGATAAATCTGTTCGTGCCATTTCCCCTTGATACGTTTGGATAATTTCCTGTAAAACTCGTGTCAAATTTGGTTCGACTTTGTATTTTACCATGCATTGGTAACGATATCTATCCTTAATCCTCGGTCTGGAGGAAGCGGCCGGTCCAAACACAAACGACGTTTCAGACAGGTTTTCCTTCAAGAAACTGCAAATTTTTTCTGTCACTGTTATGGCATTCGTTAAATCTGTATCGCTCACATGGATAAGAGTTAAGAAATAATAGGGCGGATAGCCTCCCTGCTTACGGATCATCATTTCCTTCTCGTAAAAGGCAACATAGTCATGCCCTTTGACATCGACAATACTATAATGTTCAGGTGTGTATGTTTGCACAATGACTTCTCCTGCTTTTTGGTGGCGTCCTGCCCTGCCGCTTACTTGAGTCAAAAGCTGAAACGTGCGTTCACTGGCGCGAAAATCAGGTATATGAAGCATAGAATCGGCTGCCAATACCCCAACTAAGGTAATGTTAGGGAAATCCAATCCCTTTGCGATCATTTGGGTACCAAGGAGGACATCTCCTTCCCCTCGGCCAAATTTATCTAAAAGCTGTTCGTGGGAACCCTTTCGCTTTGTCGTGTCCACATCCATACGAATCGTGCGTATCCCTGGAAAAACCTTGGCTAGCTCTTCTTCCACCTTCTGCGTCCCAGATCCAAAAAAAACGGATCGAATCTCCTTCACAGCTCGGACAAATGGTAGGTGGTGTTTCCACATAATTGCAATAGTGACATTGTAACGTTTGATTAGCACGGTGATACGTTAAGGAGATATCACAATGGGGACACTCTGCGACATACCCACAGTCTCGACAGAGGATAAAGGTTGAATACCCTCTCCGGTTTAAAAATAACACCATTTGTTCCTGCTTATCCAAGCGATCTTGGATGGCTTCCTGTAATGCTAAAGAAAACATGGAGCGATTGCCCTGCTTCAGTTCCTCCCGCATATCCGTTATTTTGACTATTGGTAGTTGGACGTTATTGACCCGATTTTCCATCGTCAATAAGCGGTAAACCCCTTTGTTGGCTCGGGCAAAGCTTTCTAGAGAAGGGGTAGCGCTTCCTAAAATGACAGGACATTGATAATAACTTCCCCGTTTCACAGCTACTGACCGTGCGTGGTACCTTGGGGATTCTTCCTGTTTATAGCTTGTTTCATGTTCTTCATCAATAATTATCATGCCAAGGTTTTCAAAAGGGGCAAAGATGGCTGAACGAGCACCTACTGCCACTTTTACTTGCTTTTCTCGAATACGTCGCCATTCATCGTACTTTTCCCCTTGGGATAAGGCACTGTGGAGTACGGCTACCTCTGAACCGAATCTTTCTTTAAACCGCTTTACCATTTGTGGCGTTAAGGAAATTTCCGGTACAAGCATAATCGCTTCCTTACCAAACGATAAGGCGCGGTCGATGGCTTGTAAATACACTTCTGTTTTCCCACTGCCTGTAACTCCCCGTAAGAGGAAGGTGTCATGGAGGCCTTGGTCCATTGTTTCTAAAATGGGAGTCAGGGACTTTTCCTGTTCTTCCGTTAAGGGTAAAGGAGCAGTCGTTTGGAATGTTCGGCCTTCGTACGGGTCCCGGCGCAGCTCCACTTCTTCTTGTACAAGGACCCCCTTCAATACAAGGGCTTGAATAGTACTCCTCGATGTTTTCAACGTTTCCAAAAGGTCTACGACCGTAATATCTTCTGGGTGTTCCATGAAAAATTCCAGTAATTCCAGCTGTTTTTTTGCCTGTTTTCCAATCGTGGAACGAAATGTCAATAATTCGTCTTTAGACAGGACAGACCTAACAACATGGCGTTTCTTTTTCGTTTCTTTCGTCGTTACGACCGGGTGAATTTTTAACTCTTTGTTTTTTACTCCACGTAATAGCAGCTTACGTTGTTCCTCGGAGACTTGTTGTAACAACTCGTCCCAATCATGAATCTCGTTCTCGTCAGTAAATATCATTTTCCACTCCATAGGCAGATTATCTAACTCTGCGTCTGGATGAAGGGTAACGAGTTTTTTGTACTTTGCCCGCATCGCTGCTGGGAGCATCACCTTCAATACGGCAATATGGAAGGACAAGGTTTCTTCCTTTAACCAATGGGATAACTGGAGCAACTCCTCAGTGAGAGGTGGCTCCACATCAACTAATTCTTGGACAGGCTTTAGTTTACTCTCATTCATACTACTTTTCTCGGCAACTTTCATGACAAACCCTTGTACTTTTCTTGGTCCAAAGGGAACAACGACACGCATCCCTGGCTGAATGGTATCCTTAAAAGCATCAGGTATGACATAATCGAATAGGCGATCCGTTTGATTGGAGGCCACATCCACAATCACTTGGGCAATCATTGTTGTTTCTCCTTGTGGAGTTTAAGAGCTGCATCCAACAGTTTGACTGCTGCTTGTTTTTTTTGAAGTCATAGGGATCGGAATGACCTCTCCGTTTCGAAGGTATAAAGTTAATTCATTCGTATCTCCTTGAAAGCCGCTCCCTTCAGCTACAATGGAGTTGGCTGCAATCATATCCACTTTTTTTGATGCTAGCTTTCCTTTTGCATATCTTTCTATTTCTTCAGATTCTGCGGCAAAACCGATAAGGGTTTGGTGAGTACGCTGTTCCCCAAGGGTTTTTAAAATGTCCTTTGTTCGCTCTAACTCAATGACCAGGTCGCCGTCCCGTTTTTTCATTTTTTGATCGTGTGTTTCCTTCGGACGATAATCAGCAACAGCAGCTGCTTTAATTACGATCTGTGACGTTTGAAAGTATTCCATGACTGCCTTGTACATGTCATCGGCAGATTCTACGGACACAAACGTTACACCTGGTGGTGGTGATAAATTGGTAGGACCAGACACGAGGATAACTTCTGCCCCCCGCTTCGCCGCTTCCTCAGCGATGGCATATCCCATTTTTCCAGACGAGCGATTGGTGAAAAACCTTACTGGATCTACTGTTTCACGTGTAGGGCCGGCAGTCACAAGAATCTTTTTTTCCTTCCAGTCTGGATCCGTTTCATTGTTAAAATGTTCATTTATTTTTGATTGCAGCTCCTCTGGTTCTGCCATTCTTCCTTTTCCTGTATAGCCACAAGCCAAATAGCCTTCGTGTGGTTCAATAAAGGTGTACCCGTAGCTCATAAGTGTGTCCATGTTCTTTTTTACGGCAGGGTGTTCATACATATGTACATTCATTGCTGGGGCAATATAGACTGGTGCCGTAGTTTTTAATAGAACAGTAGAAACCATATCATCTGCAATGCCATTGGCGATCTTTCCAATAATATTGGCAGTTGCTGGAGCAACGAGCACCACATCTGCCCAATCGGCTACATCAATATGAGATATTTTCTCCGGGTCTTTTTCTTCAAATGTATTCGTGTATACCTGTTGTCTAGACAACGCCTGAAAGGTTAATGGGGTAACGAATTCCGTTGCAGATTCTGTCATAACAACCTTCACTTGGTAGCCTGTCTGGACAAGCTTACTCGTCAATGCAGCTGCTTTAAAAACAGCAATTCCACCAGTGACACATAATAGGATATTTTTTTTCACCATGACACATCTCCTCTTTAAAAAACAAGTTCATCTCTATATTACACGATACATAAAATTGCGGAGAAAAACAAAAGAAAAAACAACCTTAGGACAGGTTGTTTTCTCATCTTATTCTTCGCCCCCTGGACGAAACGTTAATTTTTCATCTTCTATTTCTTCTAATGCCATTCCTACATAACTTACGGATTTAGATTTGGATGTTTTTTCAAACAATTCTGGTTTCTCTCTCAACTCTCTTGCTCGGTGAGCAGATACGGTTACTAACGTATACTTTGAATTAATTTTCGTCATTAAAGAATCGATAGACGGATTTAACATGGATTAGTTCACTCCTTTACAAGCTGTTTGTATTTATGGATGAGGCGTTCTTTTCGGCAGTTTTCTGCTGTTACGATGGCCTTAATCCGTTCTACTGCTGCTTCTACCTCATCATTTTCCACAACATAATCGTATTTAGCCATTAGTTCTATTTCTTCTTTTGCAACGGTAATGCGGCTATCTATAAGGTCTTGTGTCTCCGTACCGCGGCCTTCTAAACGGCTTCGCAGTTCTTTTAAGCTAGGAGGCATGAGAAAGATAAAAACACCTTCTGGAAACGTTTCTTTTACTTGGAGTGCTCCTTGGACCTCAATTTCTAAAATAACATCATGGCCGGATGCAATCGTTTCTTCTACATATTTTCTAGGTGTACCATAATAATTATCAACATATTTGGCCCATTCTAAAAGCTGATTATTTTCAATCATAAATTCAAACTCTTCTTTTGTTTTGAAAAAGTAGTTAACACCATCCAATTCTCCTTCACGAGGATTTCTGGTGGTGGCAGAAACGGAATAGCGAATATGAGTATCATGTTTTCTTAATGCACCACAAACTGTACCTTTTCCAACACCTGATGGACCAGAAAGTACAATGAGTAAACCTTTATCTCTTTTCATATAAACCTCCAACATTCATTGAGAGTCAACTGTGGAATATCATACTATATGTTTCTTTCACTAATACAAAGTTAATTTTCATCCTCCATGGTGGTAACATTTGCATGGAGCTCACAAAATGGTAACTTTTACTGATTGCTTACCGACTCGTCTCTCAATGTTTTACCACACTTTTCCCCTTTTGTTCAAGTTCCATGTGAAATATTTTTCCCTTTATGTAAGTAAATAAAGCTTTTTTAAAGGAAATTTAGAAGCCACCGGTTCACCCGATGGCATCCAAAAGTGTATTAGTTCAACAAGAAATTATTCCTCAGAAACTTCATCTCTATTGTTAAATACTCTTTGTGCCACAGTTTCTGGCTGTACGGCAGACAAGATAACATGATCGCTGTCTGCAATAATAACAGCACGGGTTCTTCGCCCATACGTAGCATCAATCAGCATATTTCTCTCTCTTGCTTCAGTAATAATACGTTTAATTGGAGCAGACTCTGGACTTACAATTGAGATGATTCGATTTGCAGATACAATATTTCCAAAGCCAATGTTAATTAGTCGAATATCCATTTTCATTTCCCCTAACTATAATCGATTATGAAACTGTTTTATATAAACTGCTAACATAAGATGATATTACTCTATGTTTTGTACTTGTTCCTTTATTTTTTCTAGTTCTGCTTTTATATCAACAACACGCTGACTAATGGCAATGTCGTTGGCTTTAGAACCAATTGTATTTGCTTCCCGGTTAAGTTCCTGAACAAGGAAATCTAGCTTTCGCCCAACCACTCCCGTTTGGTCAAGAATTTCGAAAAACTGTTTTAGATGACTTTCAATTCTAGTTAATTCTTCTTGTATATCACTTTTATCAGCATATACTGCAACCTCTGTTAGAATTCGTCCTTCGTCCACTTCCATTTTCCCGACTACAAAATCTTCCACTCTTTTAGTCAGTCTTTCTCGGTAACTTCTTTGAACATTTGGTGCAAATTCCTTCAACTCAACGGCCCAAAGACCAATTTTTTCCAGTCGATTCTTTAAATCATTATACAAAGATTGACCTTCTTTTTTCCGCATTTCCTTCAGGTGCTGAACGGCTTCTTCCGTGGCTTCCATGAGCATCTTCTCCAAGTGTTCTGTTACTTCATCACTTTCTTGGACAACGACTACATCCTCATGCAGAAGCAACTGATCAACAGGAAAAGTTTGTGAAGACACATACTTTTCTGCCATCTTTTCAAAAGTTTTAAGATATTGATCAAATAAATTCCAGTCCACCGACAGATTCCGTTTGACAATTCCTTCCCCTTGAAGGTTAACAAACACATCTACTTTTCCTCGTTGAACATAACGGGATATTAACTTTTTTAATTTGTCTTCTAAAAAGAAAAATTGCCTAGGCATTCGTATATTAATTTCGCAAAATCGGTGATTTACAGCCCTCATCTCGACTGTAACGTGAAAATCCCCGTTTTCTTTAAGAGAACGCCCGTATCCTGTCATACTTATTATCATTTCTATCACATCCACATGTCTATTCTAAACAATTTTATAGATTACAACAAGAGAAACTCTAAATTAATAGGAAGAAAACTCATTCCTATTTTATCATTTAACCACGTTTCATTTCCTATATACAACAGGTTTCCCTTTGTTTTCATAAGTTATTTTCATATACTTTTAATCACTAGTATTGCATTAATTTAGGTTAACTATTAAAAATACTCAAAATGTTCAATAAAGTTATTTTGTGCAAAGAAAAAGTCCTTTATAATGGATAAGTCAGGTG